>JACDGI010000644.1 GCA_013821665.1 Anaerolineae bacterium | reverse complement strand
GTGATATGGCACGACGTGTGGGTAAGCAAGGCTTGCACTTTGTGGTGTGCGGGATGCGCGACGGCTTAACTTCCGGTGATGATATGCTGCGTCCGATTTCAGCCAACCGTTTTGGTCTGGCGATGGACGCTGAATCAGCCGAAAGTGCGCCTTTATACGGCTCTGTGCCACGCAGCTTGAGCCAGATGCAGCTTCCGCGTGGACGTGGTTTCGTGGTCACTCCGGGTAAGGTGTCGTTGGTTCAGGTGGCTGTACCTTATCCTGATCCGACACGCAAAACCGAGGATATGGATGCATGGGTCGAAAGCATCCTTGAACGGGGTGATTCCCGCGCTGAATGGCTACCGCTGGCTCCGCGTCCTGAGGGCACAGCAGCCAGTACGAATGGCAGCAACGGCGCCCACAAAACGGTGGCGCTGACCGCCGAACAGCGTACCTTCTTGTTGGAGAAGATCGCTGAAAAGATGGGCGCAACCGCCGATATGCTGGCGAACGCTTTCCCGGATGACGAGTCGCTGGTGAATACGGCCTTGTCTTACGGAATCGCGTTGGAAAAGGCGTAGGAAATCCCCTCTCTACGTAATGGTTCAGAGGACGACATTTTTCGCAGTTAAGTTAGAAACCTCACCCCCTAACCCCCTCTCCAATGCTTTGGCGAGGGGGAACCAAGACATTTTTAGGGAGAAAGATTTCGCGGTTTCAAAAAGTGTCGTCTCCTGAAACGTAATAGAGAGGGAAGTTAAGATAGTGGTTTGATGAAAAAAGGATGCGTGTATGGCGAACCTAGATCGTTACAATCTTCTGCGGCAAAAACTGGTGGCCTCTCATGTCCCGCTGACGATTGAAGCGCAGGGCGAACCGCACCGTGTCTTGCTGCTCAAAGAGATGACCGTGCGTGATTTGCGCGAAGAAGTGGTCAACAAGTTTGTGCAAGAGTCGGGCAAAAAGAGCGATTTCATCTTGGTGGCGAACCAGCAGCAGCTTCCACTGGCACGCAAGCTGAGCGCCCTGACACCTGACACGGTTGTGCGTCTGGTGAAGGCGGATAAAACACAAAAGGTGAGCGAACAGGTGTCGTTGGTGTTTGACGACAATACGCATTTTGCGATTACGACATTACCCGCTATCATCGGGCGTTCCAAACAGGCTGATCCGGCGCTGGCGGTCAACGTCAATGATTTGCCTAATGGTTTGACAGTTTCGCGCCGACATGCCGAACTGAGCAAACAGGGCGACACGTTTATGGTGCGTAATATCGCGGATAACCCGCAAGATAAACCGATTTATATTAATGAAGTCGCGCTGGCTTCTGCCGATATTCCCAAAGAAGTGGGCGACGGCACAGCCATCCGTTTAGGCAAGATTACACTTACTCTGCAAATCACTTAAGACTTTCAAGTCGATAGTTATTAGTCTTTAGCTTTTAGTCAAATACCAAAATAGATCCTTGTTACCGGATTTTAGGATGGTGATAGCACAGTACATGATAAATGGGGTATTAAAACACGGATGAGGCACGCCTCATCCCTACACTGGAAATTGTTTTGTGACGACCATCATTTCATCACGTACCAGTGGCCTTTATCCGATTTAATCGGGTAACAGGGGTTGAAAATTTGCGGGTTTATGTTTCAGATTTGCTAACTCTTTTCGAACCATTACTTAACAGGGCATCATGGCCGACACATCATTTGAACAGCGCCTTAAAGAACTTGCGGGTACAACGCTTCCGAAAGGCAATTATGAACTGCTGGAACTGATTGCTTCCAGCCATATGTCGGTTGTGTATAAGGCCAAGGACAATTCCTCTAATCGCACCGTTGCCATCAAGATTCTAGCCGACGATAAATATCTGTGGCGCTTTAAAGCGGAAGCCGAACTCGGTTATCTGCTGAATATGGCGAACGTCGCCAGCACGATCCGCGCGGAGATGGCGGGTGAAACGCTGCCCAACGGTATGACGGTCAAGTATCTGGTGATGAAGTGGATTTCCGGATTGTCGCTGAGTGATGTGATCCGCAACAACCGTCAGAATCCGATTGCGACACCCCAACTGTTGCAATTTACGGTCAACCTGCTCAAGAAAATCACGCCCGCGTTGGAGCGAATCCACGGGGCGAATATTATCCACCGCGACATCAAGCCCAATAACATCCGCTTCAACACCGACGCGCTGGATAAAGAAGAACCCTATTTGCTGGATTTCGGCATCGCCAAGTGGGTGCAGCCGGGGCAGGAAAGTCTGCTGCCGGTAGACAACGAAGAAAAAACCAAAGTTTGGGAAGCACCCGGTACGCATAAATATATGCCGCCGGAACAATGGGACGGCGAGGCGATTCCCCGCAGCGATGAATATGCGCTGGCGCTGTTGGTCTACGAAGTGCTATCGGACGGTTATTCGCCGTTTGAAAAGGGCATTTCGGTATCGCCATCAACGGGTGGTTCGACAGGCACCGATGGACGTAAGCGCTTTGATTGGGAACGTGCCCACCGTGAACTGCAACCGCTGCCGGTTCAGGAATACCGGCCTGATATTCCACAGTCGGTGTGGCAGGTTGTACTGCGTGCGCTAAATAAAAATCCGGTGATGCGCTACGAGAACATTTCCAAATTTACGGATGCGTTCGTCAAGGCTGTGCAGGAGCCAATGGCACCGGTCGCACCGCCGCCGGATATGCAGCGGACCATTCGCCAAGACATCCGTGATCTGGTGCCGCCACCGCCTCCGGTTGTGCCTAAATCTACTCCAGCCGCTGCGTCTAAACCTGAGCCAATCGCAGCGCAGCCACCGACCACACCCTTGAACCGACCCGGTACGACGCTCAAGATGGAACCGCTGTCGGTGCAGCTTCGCAAACAGTCGATTGATGAGGTCTTAGACGCTGCTCCAGCCAAAAAGGCTGCCCCTATTCCACCGATGAAGCGGTCGGAAGCGGTGGGTGCTGATAAACCCAGCCGCTCGATGCTGCCGTTCATTATCGGTGGTGTGGTGGTTGTGCTGATCATTGGTGCGCTAATTGTGCTGCCATCCTTGAATAAGCCAGCCGAGGTGACGCTGACTCCAACTGATTTGTTCGCGGCGTTGGCAGGAACACAAACGGCTGATTCGGCGGCAGCGGTAACAGGATCAGAGCTACCAACAATATTTCTTCTCAATCAGACAGCAACTCATGCGGCAGAATTAGCACTCGCTGAAACACAAACAATTGAAGCCCCTACATCAACACCTATTCCAGTGACCGATACGGTTGAGCCAACTGTGACTCCGACCGAAAAACCGACTGATACTGAAGTGCCTCCAACGGATAGACCTGTTCCGGCTACGGTGGTGGAAGTGGTCGCCAATATCACGGACACACCGACCAACGTGCCGCCGAGCGCTACGCCTACCGCTACCAAAACTGACACCCCTACACATACGCCCACTGTCACCGCTACCAAGACACTGACGGCTACGGCGACCAAAACAGCGACTGCTACTCCTACGCCACGTCCAACCCATACACCGACGAGAACGCCGACCCCAACCGCCACCAAGACGGCGACTGCTACTGTTACTTCTACGCCTACAGCGACCTATACATCCAGCCCGACACCGACAGCTACCACTACGCCGTCACCCACAGTTTCGCCTACGCCGACCATAGCGCCGTTGGATGTGCTGACGCTGCTGACGGATATGCGTAACGCGGGACGACGCGCTAACCAGTTCAACTGCGTGGATTACATCACGGCCTACGATGGGATGCAAGCGGCGGTGGCTGCCACGCCTTTGGATGCGAAAGTGGCGCTGATTACGCCGCTGCTGACCCACAGCAACGATCCGGTGACGACGCTGTACACGTTCTGCAAGCTGCCAGCCAACATTCAACAATCGCGGGTGCTGCTGCCGTCTAATCTGGCGAACAACCAATACCGTCTATGGGGTAGTTTGATCAGCCAAGCGATCACGGATGTACAAGCGCTGCCGTGAGGGAAGCCGGTAGTCATTAGCTTTTAGTCGTCAGTCGCCAGCTTATACAGACATTCGTTTGATTCGGAAACTGCATATGATGCTGTTGTTACAACATGGTTTTGACGGCGGATTTGAGCGAGCGACGTGCCGATGATGCGGAATATGCTGCAATTGCGGCAGATTCGGATGTGCAATTTTATGTCGGCGGCAGGGGTTTGCCAGCGGCAAACCCGTACAGTGGCTCAAGCCACTGCCTGAGTAAACAAGGGGCGCTGAAGCGCACTGAACAATGTGGCAAAACTGGCAGCAATTTCGGCAATGGCAAAGGTGGATTTTGTGCCGAATTTGCCACAGGATAAACCTTGCGGCAAGGTGAATAAAGCCGCCTGAAGGCGACGCGCATAGGCGAGGGTCAGGGTTTTATGGCGGCATTGGCGGCGGCGGCAGTGCAGTGCCAATTGGAATGATTGCTGCCATTTGACTATGGGTGATGTTAATGTGCGTCGAGATACCCTAACCCCAGCCCACATCAGCAACGTTCGCAGGCTCATTCGCTGATAGCCCATCGTAACATGGGAAGGGAGCAATACGCAGAAAATGCGGAACAAGCGGCAAATGCAGCAAATGCGACACCGTTTTTTGTGCCGATTGCGCATATGTGGATGTTAAGATGCGTGCGGGTGAAGTGGGCT
>JACDGI010000643.1 GCA_013821665.1 Anaerolineae bacterium | reverse complement strand
CCTTAACAGTAGCTGATTTAGCCGATACGCCTGTTCAAGAAATATCGACTGGCGTACCGTTCCTGTTCATCCCCATCAAAAATATGCAAGCCATTAAGCGTATCAAGTTTCGGAGCGATATTTGGGAACAGAAACTCAGCCAATACGGACAATTCTTCGTGTTCACGTTGGAGACAACCTATCCAACCTCGACCGTCCATTCGCGTATGTTTGGGCCGTCGATGAATATTGCTGAGGACGCTGCCAGCGGTGCGCCCAGCGGCCCTCTCGGATGCTATCTGGTCAAATATGGTTTGGTGCAGGGTAATCCCGCCAAAATCACCAGCGAGCAGGGCTTCGAGATGGGTAGACCAAGCTACATCCACATTGAAATCGGACACTCTGATGGCGCGATTAACTTTGTCGGTGTCGGCGGCGAATGTGTTTACATCGGCGAGGGTTTCCTCGAAATTTGAAACCAACTGTCTTGAAGTCCCCTCTCTCACGTAGTGGAGAGGGGATTTAGGGGTGAGGACTGAAACTGATTTTACAACCTCAATAAATTCTCGTGTTAAGGGAGTGATTGAATGATCGAACTTATTCAAAAATTGGTTGAAGCGTGGGGGCCATCTGGCTACGAACATCACGTCCGCGAAATCATCCGTGCCGAAGTCGCGGATTTGGCGGATGAGATTACGGTTGATCCGCTGGGGAACCTGATCTGCCGCGTCGGGCAGGGTGGGCCAAAGGTGATGATTTCCTCGCACATGGACGAAATCGGCGTGATGGCGAATTATGCCGAACCTAACAGCGGTTATCTGCGCTTTACCAATATTGGTGGCGTACTGGCAACAACCTTAATCGGACATCGCGTCCACTTTGAAAACGGTGTCACCGGAGTCATCGGCGCACCGGATATGTTTGGCGCAAGCCGCACCACCGCCCCTGATCTCGATGAATTTTTCATTGATGTCAGCGATGGCAATGGCAACAACGCCGTGGCCGTAGGCAACCCTGCCACCTTCTGGCGTAAATTTGAGCAGCGCGGCAGCCGTCTGATTTCTAAAGCGATGGATGACCGTATCGGCTGCGTGGTCGCCATTGAAACCATGCGCCGCTTGAAAAAAGCCAAAAAGAAAAAACTGCCCAATGAACTGTATTTCGTATTTTCAGTGCAGGAAGAAGTCGGCTTGCGTGGCGCTCGCCCCGCCGCCTATAGTGTTGACCCTGATATTGGTATTGCCCTCGATGTGACGGCGACGGGCGATATGATTAAGAATGCCAAGATGGATGTGAAGTTGGGCGGCGGTGCGACCATCAAAGTTCATGATACGGGCCTTGTTGTCCCGCCTGCTGTCGTCAATTGGATGGTTAATCGCGCCGAAGCCGATGGTATCCCTTATCAAAAGGAACTGCTGACGCTAGGAACAACCGATGCAGCGGGCATCCAAAGTTCGCGCTCCGGTGTGCCCAGCGGTGCCATTTCGATCCCTTGCCGCTATGTGCATACCACCAGCGAAACGGTCGATTCGAAAGATGTCGAGGCGTGCATTCAATTGTTGACCGGTTTGCTCAGCAATCCCGCTAAACTTTAGCCATCAACCACTGCTAAACAGAAGTAGTTCAAGTAAATAAATCAACCGGTGTATGGTTCCCTCCCCTGTTGCTATGGGGGAGGGTTAGGGTAGGGGTTGGTATTTGTATTTTTTTCTTGGTACTACAGAACATGCAGAGGTCATTAAAAAGCCTCTGCATTTTTGTTGGATTTTGGTTTGTATACTATAACCTTAATCTTAAGGCAAAAGCCGTGAAAAGCAGGGATATTGTGTGTTATAGTAGCCTATATCACGTACCAATAGGCACAACGTTACGAAATTACAAGTTTATTAATCGTATAAATTTTATTCCCAGCCTGTTTTGGGGACGAATAGTTTAATAAGATAGCCCTTATGTCGAGCCGAATGCTTCGCCGCCTTGATCCATCCTCTGAGCTAGAACTGCTCGCCGAAGTATCCCAATTAGTCACGCAGTTTGATATGCAGCGTGTCTTGGGCAAGGTCATTCGCTTGGTGGCGAATGCCGTTGGTTCCACCCACGCTCATCTCTTTTTGCACCCCTATTACGAACTCGATTGGCGCAATATTTTCCAGACGGATCGGCTTGATCCTGACACCATATTCACTGCTAGTGTCGGCGGTCTAGAGCATGGTTTGCCCGGTCTCGCCGCACAGGAACGTCGCGGGCTGCTCGTGCGCGATGTTATGATGGATGATCGTCGTTATGTATTTGGCGACGAAATGCGCGATTCTCAGTCCGCGCTTGCCGTGCCGCTCATCTGCAATCAAGACATGATGGCGGTGCTACTGCTGCTGCACCCCAAACCCGAACATTTCACCGATAATCACTTGCGTCTCGTCCAAATTGCCATGAATCAGGCTTCGGTTGCCGTACATAATGCGCGCTTGGAAAATCATGTGCGCTCTGGTCGTCATCAATTTCAGGCTGTACTACACGCCGTCAATAACCCCATGCTCGTCTTGGATCGGAACGGTATCGTCGAGATGATGAATGCGGCTGCGGATCGCTTTTTTGACAACGCTCAAATGCGTTTGAAATCAGGTCAAAAGCTGCAAGACATCGTTCGGGATGACAGTGCTTTTACCCGCATCCTAGGCATTATTGCTGTCCCACCCAAAGATGAGACACACTGGTTATTTAAAGCCCATTCCGAGAATCTCAATATGCACTTCGATGTGCTCATGTCGGAGTGGGAAAATCCCATGCAGGGCGAGTCCGGTTTTGTGATTATGATGCACGATGTAACCACCTTGATCGAACTGGATCGCTTCAAGAACGATATGCTGCGCATGGCTTCCCACGATTTACGTAGCCCACTGGCGCTCATTACAGGCTATTGTGATGTTATCGAAATGGATTTGCCGCCGGACATGCCCAATTTGCTCCAGTATTTGGACGCGGTTCGGCGCACCACCACCCGTATGGATAACTTGCTGACCGATCTCCTGCGGATCGAACGCATTCAATCCTCACCACTCGAACTCCATCAACAAATTGTCGTCGAAAACTTACTTGCGACCATTATGGAAAACTCGCTGCCGGGTGCTGTCCAGAAAAATCAGCACTTAATAACCGATTTCCATGACTTGCCCGAACATATTGTTGCCGATTCCATCATGATCCGCGAGGCAATGGAAAATCTAGTCAGCAATGCCATCAAATACACACCAGATGGCGGGCAGATTATCGTGCGTGTCTTTAGCCGCGAAACATCACTCTATTTTGTGGTTGAAGACAATGGTGTCGGCATCGGGCCGGAACATCTGCCCAAACTCTTCACCTCTTTTTACCGCGCCAAGCAAGCCGGAACCGAACATATTGATGGCACCGGTGTCGGCCTCAGCCTCGTCAAAACCGTGGTCGAACGCCATCAGGGTAAAGTCTGGGTGGAAAGTGAAGTTGGAGTCGGCAGTCAATTTGGCTTCTGGCTCCCGCTTGGTTAACCCCGCTGCATGGATCAATTGAATGCTGTAGTTTGAACGAATTTAGGTATTTGAAGTCACTGGTAGTCTTTAACTTTTCAGTGTGGCAAAAAATACCGCTTTAAGTAGGGTTGAGGCGTGCCTCAACCGCTGACCCAGTGCGCTAACTTAGCATTCGATTGGGATCAGTTTGCGATTTTCGTTGAAAAGTAATCATGATACTGTCTTTGCAGCGTTATAATCGTCTGTATCGGTTATTGTTAATTTTAGATTGCCACTTAATGAAGCGAGACTCTTATGCAAACACCGCACACACTCACATCCAAAATCAGCAATAGCCCACTGCTCAATTATTGGCTCTATTTGCCACCGGAGTATGACGCACAGTCTGATAATCGGTGGCCGTTGATTCTGTTTTTGCATGGTTTTGGTGAACGTGGCGACTCGTTAGCCGATTTAGAACGTGTCAAGCTGCATGGTATCCCACATGTGCTGGAAAGTGGCAAAGACCTACCGTTTATTGCAGTTTCGCCCCAATGTTCCCAGCACTCTTGGTGGACGTTGCAACTCGGAACGCTAAAATTATTGGTCGATTCAATCATTGCCCAATATTCCGTTAATCCGGCACAGGTTTATTTGACCGGACTCAGCATGGGCGGTTATGGCTCGTGGAGCTTAGGCATCGCTTATCCCGAACTGTTTGCGGCTGTCGCGCCCGTTTGCGGTGGCGGGGTCGCTTCTGAAGTTGCTGCGCTGAAGACTGCCCCCGTATGGGCATTTCATGGTGCCAAAGATGATGTTGTACTGCCGCATCGCTCGCAGGATATGGTCAATGCCCTGCAAAAAGCTGGTGGTGATGCGCGTCTGACCATCTACCCCGACGCAAATCACAATTCGTGGACAGCGACCTACGATAATCCTGAGCTTTATGACTGGTTTCTCGCTCACCAGAAATCCACCACCTAATGGTCTATTACATATTAAAATGGTAATCACAGGCTTATATTTTCGTCTTTTATCATGTGGATTATCGTAGGGATGAGGCGTGCCTCATCCGCCAACTATTTACCACTTTATTTGTAACTACTCAGGTACCCTTTTCTCCCTCATTTTCCAAAATATGAGTATCCATTTTGGAACTGAGAGCCATGAAGTCTCCCTCAGATGATTGAGATGAATTAGTC
>JACDGI010000642.1 GCA_013821665.1 Anaerolineae bacterium | reverse complement strand
CCCCCACGTCGTGCCATATCACCGAGGCGGCGGCGAGGATCACCACCCTCCACCTTGGAAGCCAGTTCGTTAATGTCATCGTAGTTATCGAAGATCACAAAGACCTCACGATAACGGCGGTTCTGCGTATAGACGAACTCATTTTCCAACTGGTTGGTCATCTCACCAAACTGTTCCGGTTCGGTAATAACCGGCATCAACGCGTGTGGCAGTTCATCCAACTTATGTGCGCCACCGTAATCCACGATACCGCCCTGGTAATCCACCATCACAATGCCGATTTCCTGCGGCGTGTACAGCTCTGCCAGCGACAAAATCCATGTGTGCAGCGCGGTACTCTTGCCGGAGGATGGCGGGCCGGTAACGATGAAATGCGGTTTCGCATCCAACGTCAACACAGTTGGCATCAGGTCACGATCCGAACGCCCGACGATAATTTGCGCGGGTAGCACAGGCTCGCCGCCCAGTTTGGCGCGGTATTCTTTGAGCAGTTGTGGCAGCACAGCCCAGTTTTCCAAAATATCGATTTGTGGCGGACGTGCATAATTCTTTTCCTGCGCGGCCTGTTTGAGAACCGCGAGGAAATCAATCAGGCGATCAGCCTCGGACTTGGCGGCTTCGTCATCCACAAAACCCAGTGGTAAAGCGACTTGCAGTTCCAACGGCGAACGGTCAACACGCCGCAAACCACGCCCTGCGATTTCATCAACCGGACGGGCACCGCGTCCCACGATTTGGCTGTATTCACCATCGTCTGATAGCTTGAGTGTGATGCGTTCTGGAATCAGGTTGAAGAGTTTGCCGAGCGCGTTGCTTTGCTCACCGGACACGATGAAGTAAATGCCGTTGGAAAGACCTTCACGTACCAGTGATACCAATATTTCAAACAGCGATTCGTAGCTGTTACGGAACTCGGCAAAGTTATCGATCACCACCAGCACAGCCGGAATCTTGTTGGGCATATCGGTACGGCCACGCGGCGCACCTTTGTGGTTATATTCCAGCAAATTCGCGACGTTGGATTGGCTGATAATTTCCTTGCGCGAGTCGTTGAGGTCTTCCAACATACGGATGAGGCGTTCGACGCGTTCTTTTTCATGTGCGACGATATACGCGCCGGTATGGGTCACATCCTCGAAAATCTGCAACGCACGGCTGCCAAAGTCTAGAATGTACAGGTTCAGTTCGTCAGGTGCATGAGTCGCCAGCAAGCTGGTAATCACCGAGCGCAGGAACATACTCTTGCCCCAGCCCGAAGCGCCCAGAATCATGTAATGTCCGACCGTCAAATCGACCTTCAGCAGATTGAGCTTGGCGTTACTCGGATCATCAATCAGGCCGACAACCGCCCGCATTGCCCGATTTTCCCAATCCATTGGCTTCCACGTCTTGAGTTGGCCTTCCAGCCATTGCGGAATGCTCGGCGAGAGAACAAACGGTTGGTTGGGTGCGAGTTCGCCGCGAATATAATCTTGATCTTCGTCGCGGATGTAATCCACTTCGATGCCCGCTGGTTGGTCAAGCGACAAGTACGTAGGCAGCGGATCAGGCCACGGTTTGCGCCACGGTGGGTTATCACCATAGCGTTCTTTCGCCCAACCGACCATACGCCGCACCATGACATCATAAGTCGGTTCGTCTTCTTCTTTACCGAGGTCGTCTTCCCAGATGATGGGACGACCTTCGTAGCGTTCCATCGGATCATAGTCATCACGCACGTAGGTTTCCCCCGTGTAACCGACTTGAATATTTTCGAGGCTTTCGCTGCCGACCTGCATATAACCGCGACCCGGAATACTGGGCAGATAAGCCGCGTCCGGCAAACGGAGCAGTTCCGAACTTTCATCGCGTGTTTCCACACGTAAGGCGATGCGGAACTTGATGTTCGCGCGCATCTGATCGGTAACGCCCGTCGGACGCTGCGCTGCCAGAATCAGCGATACACCGAGCGCACGACCAAGGCGCGTGATACTGTCCAACTGCGCTTTGTACTCGGCGTTATTCGAAATCATTTCCGCGAATTCGTCGATGATGATGAACAGATGTGGGTAATTATCTTGACGTTGCAGATGCAAACCCGCCCGCTTATAACGGACGATGTCCTTCATATCCGTGTCTTGGTTGACCTGTTGGCGGCGGTTCAGTTCAGCGATGATGGCCGCGAACATACGCGCCACAGCGTTACCGCGCAGGTTGGTCACGAAATCGACGACATGCGGCAGTTCTTTGAAGGGTTCAAAGGCGGCACCACCTTTGAAGTCTACCAGCACAAAGTTGACCATCGTTGGATCATATTTGATGGCGAGACTCAAAATCATGGTCATCAGCAGTTCGGATTTACCCGAACCTGTACTACCGGCGATCATCCCATGCACGCCGTCTGCATCCGCGAAGAAGTGCAGGTAACGCGGTTCTTGACCAGCCAGCATACCCAGCGGCATTTTCGGCCACTCAGCACGTTTTGGATCAACACTTTCACGCCAGCGGTCAGGAATACCGAGGCCGGTGATCGAGTTGGTGTCATACAGTGGCAGCAAACCGACCGCGCGTGGCATATCAGCGCCGTAGCTGCGGCGGACTTCCCATTCAGCCAGCGCTTTGCTGAACTGCTTGAGTTTGTTGATGTCCACAACCGTATCCGCGTCGCCCACATAACGTGTGCTGTTCAAGCCCACTTCTGCGTACAGGAACTTCAATTGTCCACCAGCATCGCGCCGGAGTTCAATAATGCTCTGGACACCGCTCGGCACTTTGTTGCGCTGCGGCAGCAGATAAATCACCGCGCCACCCAATTCGATGCCACGGCTCAGCAGCAAGGACGTAGCGGCTTCACTTTCCAGATCATCCAACCACGATTCTTTCAGTGGATTGTTTTCATCACTCAGGTTCGGACGCGCGGCCAGCAAATCAACGATTGTCAGCATAAACGGCAGGGTGATTTCGGTGCGGTCGTTTTCGTCTTTATCGCGCAAACGGCGGGCACGGCGATCCATCTCGACCCACAGTTTTTCTTTCCAGAAGCGTGGCACACCCGCCACTTCACGTTTGCGATTCTTGCCGTATAGGGTCTGAATCTCTTTGCGTGGATCAACTTCGTCGTCGAGCTGCTGTCCTGTCAGGCTGAAGTCTTCCAACCGCATCAGCAGGTGACCTTTTTCGACATGGCGATTCGTATCAATCAGCGGTAGGTTTTCGGTACCTTCCATCATGACACGACCAAATTCCTGTACGCGTCCGGCAACCGGGCTAACCACATCCACGATCTGTCCGTCAGCGTCCGACTGGATGCGTGCCACCACTTTGCCGGGTTCAAAGGTCTTGCCGACTTGCACGTTAATCTCGGTGATCGTGCCGCTAACCGGTGCGGTAATGCGTTCGCGGTCTTCGAAGTATAGGCGATACTGCCCTTTCGAGGGATTAATCTGGCTGTGTGGCAGCGCATACATCCACGCCCAATGGCTGGCGGAGGTGTTCATGCCCACCACCGAAATTTGCACATCGGAGGGTGAATGAAATGCTGCGTAATGGGCCACGATACCATAGATGAATTCGTAGGCATCGCGCTCTTCACCTGCGATACCGAGGCTGTGACGCACGATTTCTTTGGGGGCTTTAATACTGCTTTCGCCACCCGACGCGTTCGACTCTTTATTCTTTTTATCCGCGCGTTCGCTGGCAAGCTGGTAGAGGCGGATAGTGATAGGCACGTTGGAAACAAAATGCGAGTCGGCGGCCAGCCGTTCAGCATCCGAGCGCAGAGGGTTTTCGTCGTTATCCGCACGCTGCGTCACTTTATATTCAACTGTGGTCGGGCGAACACCGAGACCCAAACGCGTCACAGCGAAATCGGGATCACCACTACGGCGTTCCCACAACCGTGCGCCACCACGGTTATCTTGGCTGTCGCCCTTCATATTCAGGACGACACCCGGTTCAGGATAGTTGTATTCGTAGAACGTCCGCTGGCGGATGTGGCTGGCAACCATATCACGGCGCAGTTCCACCAACCGGCGCGTGTAGGAGATGCGCTTTTGTCGGCGGCGTGCCAAGTTGGTCAAGCCCGTATACAACTGAATACCAGTAGCGAGGATCACGGTCAGCGCCATCGGGATCATAAAAGCGATGTTGCTGCCTTGACCAGAAGTACTAACCAAAAGATAACCAATGATGGTAATGATCGGTACAAGCGATTGCCACAGCGGTGTGCCGTTTTCATCGTCTTTTGGAGGATTCGGAATATCCACCACACCCTGTGGTAGTTCCGGTTGGATACGCGGGGGGCGGTCTACATAATGGGGTGAACTAGGCACGGCATTTCCCCTTCAGCCAAGGTTCAAAATAACACCCGATGGCTTACCCTAATTGCAAAAAAATGACTTTTGGCCGAGTTGCCTTAATGGTTATCATTGTGGCATAATTAGAAAAGTGTGTCAAATTACGTTCGGGGGAGATAGGTCGCTTATGCGCCATATTTGCAGCCACTGCCGTTTGACCTCACCCGATGGGAATTTATGGTGTCAGGAAGTCGATTGTCCCGCAGGGTAGCTGCCTGTACTCTTTAAATACGGTGACTTCCTCGGCAATCTCAAAATTCTGGAATTGATGCGCGTTTTGAAGACCGCAACCATCTACAAGGTTGAACGCGGCATCGACAAAGAACACGAAGTTCT
>JACDGI010000039.1:5811-21803 GCA_013821665.1 Anaerolineae bacterium | reverse complement strand
GTGTCGGTGTGGTCGCGCCCATTGCACCCAGCAGTGCGGATGCCACCAGCATCACCCTGCGTCTGCGCTTGTCCGATCTGAGTACGCAAAGTACGTTGGCGCAGCAGACCATTACCGTGCCCATCGCGGCAGCACCACCCGCGCCAACACCGACGATTAAGACGTTCTCGACCAGTGCGACTACTGTGAGTTCGGTGGATCTGGCAAATAAAACCGCTCGTTTGCCGGTTTCGTTTGCGGTTGAGAACCGTCCAGCTAACAGCAATCTGGTGTTTGAACAGGTCGATGGTACAACCATCACCAATGTCGAACTGCCACGCGATAACCCGATTATTCCTTCTGCGGGTAACGGTGCAGTCGCGCCGATTGCACCTGCCGACGCGAATGCCACCAGCATCACCTTGCAACTGCGTGTGATTGATCTGGCATCCAAGACGACCTTAGCCCAATCGACGATTACGGTTGGTATCACCAAGGTTGTACCGGGAGCGCCGGTCATCAAGTCATTCACCACCAGCGCTCAGGGTGTGACGAGTACCGCTTTGCTCAACAAGACTGCGCGTGTCGGTGTGGCATGGGCAGTCGATAATCGCCCCAACACAGCTAATCTGGTGTTTGAGCAGGTCTTTGAGGACAACAGCAGCGCCAATATTGAGCTGCCACGCCAAAACCCGACCGTGCCTTCCTCTGGCAGCGGTGTGGTTGCGCCCAATGCGCCTAAGAGCAACACGACCACAACGATTACCATTCGCGTTCGTTTGCTTGCAGCCGACAAAACGGAACTCGCGCAGCAGTCGATTACACTGCCGATCATTAACGACCCGAATGCGCCAGCCATCAGCAGCTTTAATGCCACGGTTCCATCGGATGGCATTGACGCAGCGGCTCTCTATGCTGGAACTTTCCAAGCACCGGTCACATGGTCAACCATCAACCGTCCAGCGAACAGTAATTTGATCTTTGAACAGGTGTTGGAAGATGGCAGCGCAGTCAACGTTGAACTGCCGCGCTCGAATCCCATCATCCCATCAACCGGCACCGGATCAGTTCTACTTAAGGCTCCACAAAAGTCCGGCGCGGCCAGTATTAAACTGCGTCTACGTCTGGTCAATTTGTCAGCCAACACCACCATTACGCAGGTGGACATCATCAAACCCATTAAGGGCGGCGTAACGGCTCCAGTGGTCAATCCAACGGCAGCGCCTGAAGCGACACCGGAAACACCCGTCACCGGCAGCAATTCACCGCTTACCGTGACCAGCTTCACCGTGTCACCGAATCCGGTGGCTCGTGGTGGGGGTGTGACATTGGCATGGAGCGTGGATGGTGGTGCGACTCGCATCAAGATTGATCGCCTCGCTGAATTTACCGGTCAGAACGCCGAAACACTGCTTGACCAACAACCGGCCAGCGGCAGCGCACCTTATACCCTGTCGGCGGATTACATCAACAGTGCGACCTTCCAACTGAGCGCCAGCACAGCCGACGGTCAGGAAACAATCCAGACAGCGGTTGTCAATTTAACCTGCCCGTTCCCTGATAAATTGACGGCGGATACCTGCCCAGCGACACAGGCCAAGAATATTGATACGGCCTTCCAACCGTTTGAAAAAGGCATGATGCTGTGGCGTGGCGATACCCGCAAAATCTATGTGCTGTTCAACGATGGTACATGGCAAGCATTGGACGACACATTTCAGACCGGCGACAACGTGGGTACTGATCCTGCGCCACAAGGTTTAGTTAAACCAGAGAACGGCTTCGGCAAGGTTTGGTTCCAGATTGCCGGTGCGAGCGTTCTTGGTTGGGCAACCGCACCTGAAACGGCCTATAAAGCGACATGGGAAATGTATCCGCTGGTGGATGCCAACCAGATGTCATTGGTGCCACACTTCACTCTGCCTGACGGACGCATTGTCAGCATCGGTAATGTCTGGCAAGTGCAGTAAGACAGTGGACTAAAAGTTAGGCAACAAAAAAGGGCGAGCCGTTGTGGTTCGCCCTTTTCATTTTTATGCCGAGGTTGATTCAGCGGGTTTGATTGTACGGTTTAACGTAGGCAGTGCCATGCTGATAACTGCGATTGCCAGCACCACGATAGCTGATCCAGCGAAGTAAGGTGAACCGTGACCTACACGGTCGTACAATGCACCGCCGAGCAGAGGCCCACCGGTTCGCGCCAGAGATTGCGCAGCTTGGTTGCCACCCTGTACTTGACCCTGTGCATTAGCATCAACACCGCGTGATAATAATCCGTTTAAGGCAGGGCCGATCAAACCATCACCCATTGCGAAGATGATCGTGCCGATAAGCAGTGGGATTGGTGAGTGGATGAAGGCTGTTGAGCCGATGAGCAGATAGCCGATCATTTCACCGGCCATTCCACCGATAGCCACCAGTTTCTCGCTGAAATGTTTGAGCAAGCGTTGGAGTAACAACCCCTGTACCAGAATATCCGTAATGCCCACCACCACGAAGATTGAACCGATAGCAGCAGCATCCCAATTCAACGAGTCTTTTGCGAATAAGCCAATGTTACCCTGTAAGGCTCCCATTGGTAATGCGATCATGAAGCCAGCCAGCAGCAGCCAGCGGACTTGAGGCATGGAGGCAACTTTGCTTAGGATGGTAAATGGATTAAGCTGGGTGATACGGATGTGGGGCGTTCGCTGGGCTTTTGACAAACTTTCGGGCATGAAGAACAACCCGAAGAGCAGGTTTGCAAAGGTGACAGCCGCCGCAAGATACAAGGGGGCTGAGATGCCCAATTTGGCGACCAAGCCGCCAATGGCAGGGCCAAGGATGATGCCGATGCCCGCAAAAGCACCCAGCCAGCCAAAGTACTTGCCGCGTTCGTCCGGTGGAGTGAGGTCGGCTACATAGGCGAAGGTGACACTAAAGTTGCCACCGGTTAGACCATCAATAATGCGTCCAAGTATGAGTACCCACAGCGCACCACCGATACCCAGCAGCAAATAACCGACAGCCGAACCGAAGAGACAAATTAGCAGGATAGGTCGCCGTCCGAAGCGGTCACTGAGCGCACCGAGTCCCGGCGCGGCGATAAACTGGCAGATGGCGTAAGCGGATGTCAGCCAGCCTAAAATGAGGCCAGCACTATTTGAGTCCGTCACATAGCGCGAGATCATGAAGGGGGCAACCGGACTGATCAGGCCGATGCCGAGCGAACCGAGAAACGTGGTGATGAGGATAAAGATCCATGCCTTGCGGTCAATGCCTTTGCCTCCGAGTATTTGGGAAGATGTTTCCATGTGGTAGTACCTTTCGTAAACTGAATACACGCTCAGTCTAGAGGTAAACAACCACTGTGGATTGTAAAAATTCGGCAAAAACGCATTTAAACTAGGAGATTAAATACCTGAGTTATGGATAAGGTTTTGATGCACAAAATGCAGCAATTACCGCACCATTTGCATAATTCCCGCCGAAATGGCAGGCGGGAAGTACGGGAGAAACCGCCGAATTGACATTTTTGAACGGCGGGAGGCTTAGCTACTGCCACTGAAATGACACAAATGCAGCGGATGTCTCGCTCAATGCCGCCGCCCCGCAAGGGGACTATAGCCATGCAATTTGTGCATATCGCTGCCATCGTTGCTATCATTTATGTAGTCGGTGATGAGCGGAAGGTGACATACTGCGTTCTATCATACGTACCCCACCCTAAATCCCTCCCCATAGTAACAGGGAGGGACTTTCAATACGCGGACGCAGCACGCTGCGTCCCTACAAAAGACGACTGGTTAGTTGTAATAGTTACTCCACCGTTTAGGGTGGTGCTACCATAATTCCCTTTTATTTTAGAACAAAAGGGCTATATTAGTCAAGCGTGTTTCGTTCGAGTTTTCAAACCTGCGTCAAGGCCGTCATCGAGCTTATCCATAACGGATGTTAACTAGGGATTTAAGAAATCGACTCAAAGCCTTTGGAGAGTAAAAGTTTGGTGTTTTTCTGCTGTCGCCACTTAGTCCACTCTGTAAATTGATCCGAGTTGGTGGCAAGAAATTCGCCGGGGGTTAATGCCGCGAAGGCTTTAAAGTCGTGGATGAAGTGTGCTTGATCGGTATAGCCGAAATCATAGGCAAAATGGCTCGCACGGCGCAGCGGATCAAGATACATTGTGTAGACGATGTTTTGAAAGCGAATGAGGCGTGCCATCGTTTTCGGTGTCACACCGGTCAGATATTTAAAACGCCGCTCAAATTGGCTAGCTGAAAGGGCTGTTTGGGCAGCGAGTTCATCCATCCGACCTTGCCCCGATGAGGCGTAGAGTTGTTTGGTGGCAGTACGAATGGCGTGCAAATCATGTGGGGGTTGGTTGCTACTATCGCACACGTATTGTTGAAGTTTGTACATGGCTTCTTCGTAACCGCTGTGCTGCACAGTGGTGGCAATCGTCTTACCGAAGTCCTGCCAAGTTTGATCGAGAGGTGTAATCGAACCAGCGCTGTGATTGGCTTGTACGTCAATCAGTGGATTGACCGCCCAAGGATACATTTTCATGGCGACAAATTGGCATAAACCGCTTGTTCTCAGGCGCAGGGGCTTGCGTTGCAATCCATTTAGGAACACACGCGGCAAATCAAGGCGCTCCCCATCATCGGTTTCCACATAGAGTGGGGCACCACAGTTGATGACCAGTTCAACATACGAGTCGGGAATAATGCTATCCCGATTGTAAGTTTCGGCCTCTTCTTCTAAGGCCCAGATGAATTTGACATCAGGTTGTAACTGCGGTGCAGGTGCGATTTCGTAACGCAACATAGGCGGGATACTCACAGAACTATTGCTAATCGGGTTCCTTCCTGACTACGGCAAATGGGCCGTTTTGTTCAATATTGTTCGCATCATTCCACAACGGATTAGACGCGCTCAAGGAAGGTTGTTATTACTTGTAAAACGGTTTCGGTTTGGTCTTCGTGAATTTGATGACCGGCATTTAGGATTTTCTGGACAACCACTTGCGGCATCTGCTGACGAACGTATGCCGCATCTTCGTCGCGCACCACCGAGCCTTTATCCCATTCGCCACTCAACAGTAGGGTTGGACATTTGATGTTGTGCAAAGCCATTTCTATATCAAAGCCTTCTAAGACCTGATTGTCAAGCATGGTTTTGATCGTGCCGGGTGCGGTGGCGAAGATTCGCTCGGCATTTTTACGTGTTTCAGCTTCGGGACGACCCTGCGGTGTGAAGGGACGCGCGATTTCGATGATGTCCTCAACCGATTTGGCCTTCGATACCATATCGTACACAAAGGTCAACCATTGGACGATTTCGGGCTTGGTCGTTAAAGGCAAATCCCGTAAGAACAGTGGCGGATCGAGCAGGATTAAAGCGCTTATACAATCTGGCACTTGCGGCGCGGTCGCTAAAGCAGCCAGACCACCTAACGAATGACCGATTAAGATGGCAGGTTGATCGACTTGCTGATGCAAAAACGCCACTACATCGCGGGCATAATCGGTAGCATGATAACTCTCCTCGGCAGGTCGTCCCGATTTGCCGTGTCCACGTAAATCGAGGGCGAAAACATGCCAGTGTTCAATGAATGTTGGCAGCAGCGGTTGTAGATTCTCCCACGAGACGCTTCCGCCGTGCAGCAGCACCATTGGGGAACCGGATTTCGGGCCTTCGGCATAGTTCAGTACGACTTCACCCGTATTGAACGATTTTTCTTGCAGCATGATTGGCTCACCTTCGTAATGATTGGACAACTTAACTTCGATGATAGGTGAGTCCTGTTGAGGCGTATTGTAAAAAATCGGCAGATCTTCTTAGTCGGATTTTCCCCGCTGCATCGGACGGATAACGCCATAATACACTGCGATCCCCAGCATGATGAGCGCGATGAGTGACCATAAGAGTGCCCAAAAAGCTGCTGGCAGTGGAAAGACTTCGGCAGAAAAGGCGGCTGCATCATTACGGATATCACCTAAAGATGTTCCACTGTTGCCGATTAACTGATACACATCCAGTACCGCGTTCAATCCGGTTAAAATGGCGAGGATGTTCAGCACAAAGCTGTTGATATACTCGTTGCCTTTCCAACCCAGTGCCATCAGGGCGATACCAAAGACACTGCCAATAATGAGCGATAACAATGCGATGTGACCAAATAAGATCGAGTAGATAATGAGACCGATGCCTAAGATAACGGCTAGAACGCGGCTGCGGTGAAAGCGGTTGTTCAGGTAAAACAGGATTGCCCCAAACAATGCCGCGCCGAGATAACCGGCTGGTAAAATGAATAAGCGGCTGCCACCAGCCGTGATCGCTTGTCCTGAACCATCGCCAAAAATCTCGAAGCCCCTAAACTGTCCGCCGGTCAGGAGCGCCGCTGTGCCATGCCCTGATTCATGCACATAAGTGACGAATAGGCGGAAGGGATAAAGGATGAAATCAAGCTGTGGAATGTTCCAGAGGATGAATACCACGACAGCCGCCAGTACAGCCAGCAGTAAACGACGGTCTGTCCGGTTAAATTGTGCAAACATTGGATTTTCCCTCTTGTCACATCACGATTAAAATAGAACTATTGTTACGTATTTTCGCTGACACTTGCGGCTTTGGCTGTATCATTCAGAACTGCAAGGACATGATCTTAGATTAGGAAGGATGCTTCTCTTGAACGAACACGACACGATCCGTTTCGGTACGGTTGGCTCGCCGCAGACGACCAATGTTTCCGGTACACCTGCCGCGATTGCACATATCCGCGCGCTTGGTCTCGACCATCTCGAAATCGCATGGGTGCAAAGTGTACGCGTGAGCGATGAAACGTGTGCCGAAATTAAAGCCGCAGGTGAAAAATACGATGTCACGCTCAGTATTCATGCACCTTACTATATTAACCTCAACAGCCAGACCGAAGAACTGATGGTCAAAAGTGACGAGCGTTTGCTCACTGCTGCCCGAAAAGGTTATCTGGCTGGTGCCAAGGATATTATCTTTCATCCCGGCAGTTATCACAGTCAGCCGCCTGAACAGGTATACGAACGCGCCAAAGAGAAGTTGCTGGAAATCACCGCTATCCTGAAAAAAGAGAAGGTGAAAGTCAACCTGCGCCCCGAAACGATGGGCAAGGGTGCTATGTTTGGCACGCTGGAAGAAGTCGTGCAACTGAGCAAAGATGTACCGGGTGTGCTGCCCTGTATCGATTGGGCGCATTTGCACGCACGTACTGGCAACGGCACATTCAACAGCTACGAAGAATTTTGCGGTGCGCTAGACAAAGTGAAAGCGGTACTGGGCGACAAAGGCTTGAAAAAGCTGCATTTCCACATCAGTGGCATCGACTATGGACCAAAAGGTGAGAAGGCACATTTGCCCTTAAATGAGGCTGACATTCGCTACCGTGAACTGCTACAGGCGTTTATTGATTACGGTGTACAGGCGACCGCCGCGATTGAAGCGCCGATGCCATTCCACACCGCCGATGCGTTGACCTTTCAAGCAACTTATCGCCGTCTGCTCGATTTGAAATATGGCGATGGCAACCTGGAAGAAGGCGCGGATTAAATCTGTGGCATTTACCTAAACAATTGTCTTAATTATAGGACAATTTTCTCATGAAATGCACTGCATGAGTCGTGCTATCATAGGAGTGTAATAGGAAAATTATGTAAACCTAAATATAAACGCTACCAATGCTGTAGATCAGACCACATTGAAAAATACATTCATGCTTAGGGTTTATTTACTACATACATGGTGGCGCATTGATAAACGAAAATTCAACACCAAATTCTGCTATTCTGCCTATTGGTAGTGATAGTAAGACTCATAATGGGCTAAACAGTTTACCAATTGTTGCATTACTGGTTATCTGTTTAGCCGTTTTAGTTTTTAAGCTAGATGCTTATCCCCGTATCTGGTTTGATGAAGGTTATAAGCTCAACGCCGCCTACACCGTCGCACACGATGGTTTGTACGCCACTTATACCACCGACGGCTATGTGCCATTCGACCCCGGTACATCGGGTGGCCCTGCTGATATTCTTCCGACTGCGCTTGCCATCAAACTTTTTGGATCAACGATTGTTGCTGCACGGTTGGCTAATGTTTTATATACGCTCTTGGCCGCTATCAGTTTGTATCAAATTGGGTGCTATTTATGGGGCAAGCTGCCAGCCCTATTTTGTGTTTTGTTGGTGGTTGCCATACCCCCCATTAGCCAAGTAGGATTTATCACAATAGGCCGCCAAAGCCTGAGTGAAGGAACGGCCTTCAGTTTGATGGTTTTTGGCTTGTGGATTTTGAGCCATGCGTGGCGTACACGATCATTGTCATTGAGCCTCATGAGTGGGCTGATGATGGGGTTGGGTATGCTTTCTAAAACCCAGATCGCCATCGGTTTGGTTCCGGCTTTGTTAGCTGTGGCAGGTTGGCGTTGGTTACGGGATCGAAAAGGTTTGTCTTATTTATTTGCACCCGCCATAATGGTCATGGCTGTTTTCTTGGGATGGATGGTGATCGGACAATTACTGACACCGTTCGAAATTCGCCAGCACAACAGTGCTCTGCTTATGGATGCCATCAAAACCAATATCCTCACGACCTTACACGGCAGCAATCTAGACAGTCAAGCCTTGCTGGTGATAGCGATCATGCTGCTTGGCATGTTGACGAGCGCATGGCGTATTTGGCGGGCTAAAACCGTTGGTGAAGAACAGTGGATTGAACTCACACTGGTTTTATTTGTACTGTTTATGACGATCTGGTTTGCTGTATTTTCAATCGGTTGGGTACGTTATGCTTACGCGGGGTTGATTGTCGGCTCATTCCTGATTGGACGGTTCATCTGGGATCTGCTGGCTAAGATTTCTGCCAACAAAAATGAGCAGATGGTGGGTGCTGTAGGGATAGCAGTCGTTGCGGCTCTTAGCATCAATTTTTATGTTATTAGCAATGGAGCCGTGGCTAACGACGCACAGAACACCGCTCAATATATCGCTACCTCGATTCCCAAAGACGCGGTCATCGAGACATGGGAATGGGAATTAGATATGCTCAGTGGACACCGGCAGTTCCACCATCCGCAGCAGGCACTCTTGTTCGAAGCCATACGACAAAGCTCGCATCACCAGTCTTTTAACCTGACCTACGATGCGTTGCAAGCCAACCCTGATTATTTAATTGTCGGTCAATTTGGAGGCTGGACAGGTATTTACTCTGATGCGATGCTGCAAAAATACTTCACCCCGGTCGCGAATTACGGTGTGTACCACATCTATAAACGCATCAGTGTGTCCCGAATCGCTCTCACAGTTACAGGATAAAGCTTAACAATCAGGCCAAAGCATTTGCCGAATTGTTAAATAAGGTTTAACATTTCGGTGCTAGGCTCTGCATCCTAGATTTGATGCAATATCTGCTCATTTAGCCAACTGTATATGTGAGGGGAACAATGAGACTCAAACGACTTTCTGTATTGTTGCTTATTATGCTTTTAGTTTCGGCCTTGTCGGTTTCCATCCAAGCGGTAGCCGCCCAAACAGGCGACCTCGGCACGGATGCCAACCCGATTGAGGTATTTTTTGTGCCATCGGTTGAAGCAACGGTCATTACAACGGGCGGCGAAGTAATGTCTGCCGCATTGGAAAAGGCGACTGGCCTCAAGTTCAAAGTCTCGGTTCCGACCTCATATGCTGCTACGGTTGAAGCCATGTGCGCCGCACCAGCCAGTTCAATCGGCTTTATCCCCGCAGCCGGATACGTTATTGCCAACAAGCGCTGCGGTGTCCAAGTCGCAGAAGCAGCAGTGCGTAACGGTTGGAATATTTACTGGTCGGCCTATATCGTGCGCCGTGACAGTGATATTTATACCTTCGGTGATTTGGAAGGCAAGAGCTGGGCTTATCCCGATGCGGCTTCCACTTCTGGTTATATTGTTCCGGCAGTCGAATTGAAGCAGGCAGGTATCACCCCCGGCAAGGAAATTTCGGCTGGTGGACATAACCAAGTGGTGCAAGCTGTCTATAACGGTGATGCCGATTTCGGTACAACCTTCTTCAGCCCGCCGTTGGTTCCCGGTGCGCCGTGGCGTGTCGGTGACTCGCCCGAACCCTATGATCTGACCGTTGACCAATCCAGCTTGAGCGCAGACGGCAAGCAACTGCTGGTCGGCAAGATCCAGATTTTGGATGCCCGTGCCAACATCCGTGACACCGCCAAAGATGTCATTGAAAAAGTACGCATCCTGCGTATCAGTTCGCCGATCCCGAACGATACACTGAGCTTCGGTAAGGACTTCCCACCGGATCTGAAGGCCAAGATCATCACCGCTTTGGAAGCCTTCGCCAAGACGGACGACTGGAAGACCTCCATCGGCAGCACCGACTTCTACGGCTGGAGCGGTATTGCCCCGGTCGCAGACTCAGCTTATGACGCTGTCCGTGCCCGTTTCGATATTCTTGGCCTGACAGAACAAGACGTGTTCGCGCCGCCCAAGAAGTAATGCCTGATCGCATCTGATACGGTAAACTGTACGGACAGAGGCATCGTTGCCCTGTCCGTATTATTTATATAAAGCGAAACCTATGCTGGTCATCGAAAATGTCACCAAAGTCTACGAAAACGGCTATGTGGCGCTGAAGGGCATTAGTCTGGAAATCCCTGATGGGCAGTTCGTCGCCATTATTGGCTTGAGTGGGTCAGGGAAATCGACCTTATTGCGCTGCATTAACCGCCTCATCGAGCCGACATCAGGCCGCATCGTGTGGAACGGGCTGGATATTACGGCTGCGCCAGATGATGAACTGCGGGTCATTCGCCGTCGCATCGGCATGATTTTCCAGCAGTTTAATCTGGTCAAACGTGCCAGTGTGATGAGTAATGTGTTGTCGGGCAGGTTAGGCTATGTTAATCCGGTTTACAGCCTCTTGAATTATTTCCCACGGGCTGACAAAGAAAAAGCGATTGTGGCTTTGAAGCGGGTGGGCATCGAAGATAAGGCACAGAACCGCGCGGGTATGTTGAGCGGTGGGCAGCAGCAGCGGGTGGGCATCGCACGGGCGCTGATGCAAGACCCTGAAATGATGCTGGCGGACGAGCCGGTTGCCAGCCTTGATCCGGCAACGTCCCATTCGGTGATGAAATACCTACAACTGTTGAACAAAGAAGACGGTATCAGTGTGCTATGCAGCTTGCATTTTTTGAGTCTGGCACGGGCTTATGCTGACCGTGTGATCGCGTTGAAGGACGGCAAACTCGAATTCGACGGATTGCCCAAAGATATTGATGAAGATCGCTTTCGCCAAATTTATGGAGAAGACGCGGTACAGGTGGAAATCCACTGAATGGTCGCGTTATTACGAACCTCAGGAGCGCGTTTATGAACCCCATCCCATCACCGGCTTCGGTGGCCTTTCGACGGCTCATGATCGTCATTAGCGTGGCGATTGGGTTGGTGGTCTTTGCTTACGGCTGGTCGGTGACCGAAATCAACTTCGATAAGCCGCAGGAACCGCTGCGCCAACAGAATTTTGGTAATGCGCTGCGAGAACTGCTTTCACCTAATTTACTGGCACGCGATTACGACATCAAAGTAGGCAGTGTTCCTTTCTTAGTCCAGTGCAAAGCCGGTGAGCCTGAACCAGCCGCCGCGACTGTGCCGACGGGGAACGAGCCTTACATCATCGTAAGCCCGACCTGTGCTGACAGCGGCACACCGATCACTATTCAAGGCCATAACTTTTTCCCGGATGCGCTGGCACGGCTGACATGGGTTGCAAACGATGGCACAAGGAGTACGCAGCAGATCGTCGGCAATAACAAAGATAATTTTGTGACCGAGGGTGACGGTACGTTTAATGTGCAAATGGTTGTGCCCAAGATACGGGGCAGCGCCGGTAAAATATCAACGATTGAGACACAGGGTTTATTCCCGGCAGGGCCACCGCATCTGACGGATACGGCGGGGCTGGTGGGCGAGAAAATGGTGGAGACGATATTCCTCGCGTTGATCGCCACGATCATTTCGATCATCCCTTCGGCGGTGATTAGTGTTTTCGCGGCGCATAACCTGATGCGTCCGGTGCGGATTTCGCTGGGTAATCTGCTGGTGATGGTGGCGCTGCTGCCGGTCGGTTGGTGGCTGGGAACCGTATTACTGGCGCAACTGGGACATCTGATTATCGGGATAGCACATGGAAACGCGGCGGCTGCCGGTGGTGCGACTTCGTTGGTGGTGGTGGGGGCGGTGACGACTTCGCGGATGCGGCCTTCGGATCTTAATCCGTTTAATGGGCGGCTGCGATCCATTGTGAATACGCTGATGATCGTGCTGGTGGGCGTGATTATCGTCGGGTTAATCAGCGGTGTTTTCTTGCTGATCGGACGGATGTTTACGGGCGGAATCCCCGGTTATTTGAGCAACATGTTCGGTTCGATAGGCGAATTGATCGAACTGATTATCGCGCCGATTTGCGGGATTATCGGAGCGTTCGGATTGGCCTCCATCGGTGGTGTATTGACGGTTGATGGCCTCAAGAAACTCGATACGACGATGCAGCATGTGGTCGGCGGCGTGTTGGGCGCGATTTGCGGGGCGATTGTGCTGGGATTAATGGCGCTGATCGGGATGCAAGCCGCGTGGTTGGGCTTATTGACACCGATTGTTGCAGGCATATTGGGGGCACAACTACTGCCGCTGCTGTACACCAAATTATCCGGCAAACAGCAAACGAGCATCGCCGGACGCAGTCTGGATGCGATTTTATGGTGGGTGGGTTTTATTGCGGCGTTTGCCGTAACGTTCATCATGTTGAATATCTCCTTAGCACTGATTGAAGGGACGCTGCCTCCGCCAACCGCGATTACCAACCTCGGCTTTATGTCGATCAACACTTACATCTTTGAAGCCATGTTGATTGGCCTAGTGCTGGGCGGCGTGGGCGGATTAGCCGTCGGGACAAGGGCGAACTTCTCGTTGGGCGAAGTACTTTACCAGACCGCACGTACCATTTTGAATACGGTGCGGGCGATTGAACCGCTGATTATCGCGCTGATTTTTTCGATCTGGGTAGGCATCGGGCCGTTCGCGGGTGTGCTGGCGCTGACGCTGCACTCGATTGCTTCTCTGGCGAAACTCTATTCGGAACAGATCGAGAGCATTGATACCGGGCCGATTGAAGCGCTGCAAAGTACAGGCGCGAACCGTTTGCAAACGATCGTGTATGCGGTTGTGCCACAGGTTGTACCGCCGTTTGTTTCCTTCACGATGTACCGCTGGGACATCAACGTGCGTATGTCCACAATTATCGGTTTTGTGGGCGGCGGCGGTATCGGCTTCCTGCTGCAACAGCAGATCAATTTGCTGCGTTATCGTGACGCGGGTGTGGCGGTGCTGGCGATTGCGATTGTGGTGTCGATCCTCGATTATCTGAGCGCGACAATCCGGGAACGATACGTGTAGTTGGTAGTTACAAGAGACAAGTTACAAGCTACAAGTTCAATACAGGAAGAGGTGTGTGAGCGCCTCTTTTTGTTGTCTCCAGCCATTAAACAAGGCGGCAGTGGCGGCGGCGGCAGTAGGATGCCAATTGAAGCCCATTTGTCGTCAGAGTCGTCAGTGCTGTCTGTGTCGGTAGTGACATTTAATTAATTCGTACGGAGAAAGAACCCCCACCCTAACCCTCTCCTAGCTACCTTGCGCTGCGCTCAGTCGCTGGTCGCCCGCAAGCGATGGAGGGAACCAATGCAAAGATTGATAATCCGCATAGGCCATTGCCTGAATATAAAAAGGGCGCTGAAGCGCAACAAGCGGCGAAAGCAGCACAGGCGGCAATTGCGAAAGTGGATTTTGTGCCGGATTTGCCAAGAGTGGTTTGGCTGAGCGTCTATTGGTCATGTTAAAGTGCGGCGGACGGGATATATCCCGTCCCTACGAATAGCATAGCCGATGTGGTGAGCGAATGGGTTACATTTTGGAAGAACATTTTGTAACTCTTTCACAGGGTTGGCGCTAACCATTTTGAGGGAGCATAGAATGTGGCGATGTTGGTAGATGGTTAGGGAATGGTTTGTGGCACAAACGGAAAGTAAACGCAGGTTATAATAACCGGCAAAGGGTGCGAGGTTATAGCGGTTGATTACCAAGCGTCATAGTATTTTAGCGGTCTTGTTGAGTGCGGGATTCTTCCTAGTCATAATCGTTTTACGGGTGCTACAGGGAGGATCATCGTTCGGTTTGGGGCGATTGATTTTTACGGATTATGCCAAGCCGGATTACCGAAATACGGTTAATTTATTCGATCTGACACAGGGTAGGCGGTCTACGATTCCGGAAGAAGCTTATCAAAATGTGGGGTTTATCTATCCCATCGACGCACAGCATGTCTACATTTCGATGTGTTTTGCACAGAATAATCCGCTGTTTTGTTCGGCGCATAGCAGCAACATTATCGACGCTAAAGACAGCCCACGATTTGAGAACATGACGCAGTTTTGGAAAAATGACTACAGTTCGCCGGTTTGGTCGCCGGATGGGACGCATATCGCGTTTGGCATTGTTACCCGTAATACGCAAAATAATGGGCTGGCGCTGGTGAATGCGTTTGTCATGAAGGCGGACGGCACCCATTTGTTGGATCTCACGCCGGGTGAGGACGATAACGGATTTTATTTTACGTGGTCGCCGGACAGCCAGCGGGTGGCCTTCACATGCAGTAATGAACAGAAGGTGTGTATTATCGGGGCGGACGGCAGCCAGTTGCAGGCGTTGAGCGTTCCTAACGACAGCAGTGTGCGCGATCTGGAATGGTCACCGGATGGCCGGCAGATTATTTTCACGGTTTTGGCGAACGACTTTCATAATTCCGAACTGTATCTCATCAACGCGGATGGTTCCAATCTGCATCGTTTGTTGGAGGCGGGATCGGACTTACAAGCCGAGGCGAAATGGTCACCGGATAGTTCGCAGATTGCGTTTACTGCCGGTCAGCGGGGACGCGCGGAAATTTATGTGATCAAAGCGGATGGTACGGATTTACGCAACCTCTCGCGGGGTTTAAACGGGAATGATTTCGGGGCGGTCTGGTCACCGGATAGTTTAAGTGTGGTGTTCTTTTCGTGGCAGAACCAGAAAAATTTGTTTCTTTATATGGCGGATACCAACCGCAGTATCCGCCAAAAAATCACTGACAATTCCACGTTTAATTCGTTAGATGCGGGTGCGCCCGAATTATTCTGGATACCGTAGTTTTGGGCAGGGAGCAACTTAAGTATTTTTACCGCCAGATGCTCAACGGCTTGTCCGACAATTAAATCGGTTGTGGTTTGTCTCGCTAGTGGCTAAAGCCGCCTAGCTAACCAGAAGACAAGCACACTAAAGGTGCTTCGAATTTGGAGGCGTAGGTTATCGAAAGTAACAAGCCAACCCCTACCCTAACCCTCCCCCGTATACATTCACAGGACGACAGTTTTGTAAAGTTGAGGGAAGTACCCCTAACCCCAGCCCTTTCCCCGTAGTAACAGGGCAAGGGAGAAAATACATCCCTACAAATGGCAATCTTTGGTCGCAAGATTTATCGGAGATGTTACTTAGGCGAATTACTTTAGCGGATGGCTTGGGCCATGACCGGGATAAAAGGCTTTTGCGCCGTGTGCGCGGATGGCAGCCCAACTCTGTTGGATGATGTGGGCGTTGCCTTCGCCAGCCATGATAGGCGGTGTGAGATCGCCAGTGAAGGCCGCGCCCTCATCGGTGATGAGTGTCACGCTATCATCGGAATGACCGGGTGTAGCGATTAGTTCCCCTTTGATGCCGAGTTTCGCCAGAAATGCACGGCTTTCGGCAAGGGTAATCACGATGTTGTCTTTCAGATCAATCTCGACATAGTTATTCGAGGGTTTCATCTGGGACTTCATGGGTGGAATAAAAGGTAGTTGTAGATCAATGACAATCAGTTTGATGCCGAGGTTTTTGAGTTCCTGCGCGAGTCCGGCGTGGTCGGGATGGTAATGGGTTG
>JACDGI010000039.1:0-5801 GCA_013821665.1 Anaerolineae bacterium | reverse complement strand
GTCGGCTAACTGGATGCCGGTGCGCTTGAGTTGGTGTTGGAGTTTGGGCAGCGTGCCGGGGAAACCGATGTCGATTAACAGGCGTGGTTTGGAGTCCGCAAGGATGTAATAGTTGGTCGAATCGTAGCCGACGTTGAGGATGTTCATAAGATGCCCCCGCATTTTTAGATTTGCATAAAGAGGGCAAGCCACCGGCTTGCCCGTACATATAATCATGCAATTTATGGGGTGAATATCAAGAGGGTTTTATTCGTCGCGGACGACCATGCAGGCTTCCGGCATGAAGTTGAGCGAGACGGCTTGGCCGATGGCTGGCGGCACGAGGTTCGGATTGTTGAACGAGTCGAAGTTGACGTGCTGGGTTTCCAGACGCACACGGACGCGCACGACAGAACCGAGGAAGGATACATCATCGACCGCGCCGTTGAGATGGTTGCCGAGGCTGGGTGTTTTGCCGTTGATGGTGATGGCTTCGGGACGGATCGCGACTGAGACAGCTTTACCGACCTGTGCGCCTTGTAACTGCTGCCCGACTTCGATTTCCTGCTCGTCGATTTTGATGCGTCCGCCGCGGGCATCTACCACTTTGGCATCCAGCAGATTGAGCGTGCCGACGAAGGAAGCCACGAAGCGTGTTTCGGGCGTGTTGTAAATATCAAGCGGTGTGCCGACCTGTTCCATGCGTCCACGGCTCATGACGACGATGCGATCCGAAATCGAGAGGGCTTCTTCCTGATCGTGGGTGACATAGATGGTGGTGATTCCGAGTTGGCGCTGGATGGCGCGGATTTCTTGACGCAAGGCGATACGAATTTTGGCATCCAAGGCCGAAAGCGGTTCGTCCATCAACAAGACCTGTGGGCGGATGGCGATGGCGCGGGCAAGGGCGACGCGCTGCTGCTGTCCGCCGGATAATTGGAATGGATAGCGATTGGCAAACTCGGCCATGCGGATGAGTTCCAGCATTTCGCCGACGCGCTGCTTGATGACACTGCCGGATTCGCCTTTGACCTTCAGACCGAAGCCGATGTTATTGGCAACGCTCAGGTTGGGGAAGAGGGCATAGGATTGGAAGACCATGCCGATGTTGCGCTTATTGGCTGGCACATTGGTGATGTCTTTGCCATCAATATTAATATGCCCGCTGCTCGGTTTTTCGAAGCCCGCGATCATGCGTAAGGTGGTGGTTTTACCACAGCCACTGGGGCCGAGGAAGGAAACAAACTCACCTTTTTCGACGTTGAGGTTAAAGTCCTCAACGGCAGTAAAAGCAGCGAATTCTTTGTGAATGTCAGTCAATTCCAAAAATGACACGTCAATACCCTCATCTAAAAACGGTGGTGCGGGCTTGCCCCGAACGCCGTCCGAGTAGTTGAATCAATGCGATACAGAGCCACGTCAGCGCTAGACTCAAGATTGAAAGGGCTGATGGTTCATATACTTTGGACGAACTCAATTGATTTAAGTATGGGCCGAAGGTCGGTTGTGACAAGAGTGAGGCAATCGTGAACTCGCCCATGACAATGGCAAAGGTGATGAACGCGCCATTGAGGATCGAGACAAGAACGTTTGGAAAGATCACCCGGAAGAGGATGGTGAACCAACCCGCACCGAGGCTTTGCGCCGCTTCGGTCAATGTTCGCACTTTGATGGATTGCAGGCCGTTGTCCACCGAGCGATAGACATAAGGGAAGGAGAGGGTGACATAAGCACCGACCATGATGGTGTAGATGCCGCTGGAACTATCGGTTAGACCTGTGCCGTTGTAAGCCCGAATCAAGCCGAAGACCAAGACGACTGCTGGAATGACGAAGGGCAGCAGCGTGAAAAATTCGATAAAGGAACGGGCGCGTGGCAGTTTAAGCTGCACCCAATAAGCCGTAGGGACGATCAACAAAGTGCTGACCAGAATGGTAATCAGCGCCGTTTGCAGCGAGAAGGTAAAACTCTTGATGAAGGCCGGGGCTTGTAGGACGTTGGTGTAGGCGGTGAAGCCCAGTTCGCCGCGTTTGGCTTGCAGCGAAAAACGGAAGGTGGCATACAACGGTACGAAGAAATATAAAGCCACCACAATCACCCAAATCCATGCCCAGATGGAAGCTCGTTTCGGCATTATTCGCCTCCCACTTTGAGCCAGCGTGCGGATCGACGGCGGAAAATACTGTAGATAAAGATGGTCACGACCATCACCACGATCATGCCGAAGGCCAAGGCGTTGCCAATACCGGGATTATTGAACGTGTCTGAGCTAAATTGGCTGCCGACCAATAAGGTGATGACCAGATTATTACCGCCACCACCCAATAAGGCGAAGGCGGTGGCTTGTGCGCCAAAGGCATTACCGAACAGCAAGGCGAACGTCCCGACGATGGACGGTAGCAAAATCGGTAGGGCGATGTGCCACCAGTATTGCCAGCGGCTTGCACCCAAATTTTCGCTGGCTTCCTGCCATTCGTTTCGCAGGCCATCAAAGGCGGGAGCCATGATGAGTACCATCAGCGGAATTTGAAAGTAGATATAAATGAGGATTAAACCGTTAACGCTGTAGAGATTGAAATCCGGATAGAGGGCAATACCAGCCGATTTCAGTGCTACGGTTAAGATGCCAACGTGACCGACGGTGGCGATGAAGGCGAAGGCTAAAGGCACACCACCAAAGTTAGAGGCCACACCGGAAAATGAAAGGATGCTTGAACGTACCCATGAGGGTAGATGCCCCATTGTAATTGCCCATGCGAGGAAAAAACCGATGAGTGCGCCGCCTAATGCACTTAAAAAGCTAATTTTTATGGACGAGACATAGGCACCTAAAATGATGGGCGTATTGAGTGCGGCAACGTTGTCCAGCGTGAAACTGCCGTGGGTGTCCTGAAAGGATTTGATGACAATGGACAGCGCCGGAAAAAGTTGAAAGGCAATAATAAAAATAATAAAGGGCATTAACCCCAGCCAATTCCACGTCCACCAACCTCTCAGACGGCGGCGGATTCCGGGAGTGGTGGCCGCAGCACCGACTTCCATTGTTGTAAGACCTGCCATGCAACCTCCCGCCCATAACCGATAACGATTGATTAGAACCCGTAAAAATATTTCGATGGCAATTATCAAATAAGTCGGACGGCATATTGAACGTTGATAATTAAATTCGGTATTTAGGATAGCCGACGGACGGCATGTATGCCGTCCCTACACAATACATCGTTCGTAGGGACGAGATACATCTCGTCCGCCTTGTACCTATTACCGAATCATTTCATCAACCATCAATATCGCGTCTGGTATGCTGATTTTAATTTTCATACCGCTTGCCACCGATTATAACGGCAATAAGCGGACTGTGCTTGTTAAAAGGCAGGGGGCGCACAACGCACCCCCTGCAAAAATCTTAGCGAAAAGTAACGAGACGATTACGGAGCAGCGGCAATCGCTACACCGACCTTATCCGCCCAGCCCTTCTTGATTTGATCCGAGACCTTGATAATTTGGTCGATGGTCGGGAACTGCACGGGCACATCCGAGACGGGCAGCTTAGCAGCCAGTTCTTCGGGGATAGCCTTGTTCTTGACCAGATCGTCGTAGCGGACGGGCTTGGCGTAACCGGTCAGCCATGCCAGTTGGCCTGCATCCGAGTACAGGTATTCCATCCACAGACGGGCAGCATTCGGGCGGGGCGCATAGGCGCTGATGGCCTGAATGTAGAGACCGGCAATCGAGCCGCTCTTGGGGTACACGACTTCGATCTTGACGGTGTCGGCATTGGCATCACGGTTGCCGAGTGAGTTGTAATCCCAACGGATGGTGATGGGGGTTTCGCCGCTTGCCAGTGTGGCAGGCTTGACGACCACTGGCAGCAAGTTACCCGAATCAGCCAACTTCTTGAAGAAGTCCAAACCGGCAGAAGCGTCATCGAGGGTGCCACCGTTGGCGAGGGCGGCTGCCCAGACGGTGAAAATGGCCTGATTGGCAGCAGTGGGATCACCACCAAGGGCGATCTGTCCTTTGTATTCGGGCTTGAGCAGATCTGACCAATCCTGAGGAACATTGGTCACGACATCGGCATTGACTTCGAAGACCAGTGTGCCGTAGTAGTCACCGTACCAGTAACCGTCTTTGTCCTTGGCTGCGTCAGGAATAGTGTCCCATGTAGCGACCTTATAGGGTTGCAGCAAACCTGCATCGATGGAGGTCTGACCCCAGCTAAAGCCCACGTCAATCACGTCCGGGTTCTGAGGACCCTTATTGCCCGCGTTGTCCTTGATAGCTTGAATTTCTTGGGCTGAACTACCGTCAGGATTGAGGTCGTTGAGTTTCAGGAAGTCATATTTCGCAAAGAAGTCTTTCTTAATTTGCCCATAATTTGCCCAGCTATCGGGAAGGGCGACGGTTGAGAGTTCGCCTTCAGCTTTGGCGGCTTCGATCAACTTGTCCATACCACCAGCGGCTTTGAGGTCAATGGGGCCGGCTGCGGGGGCGGCGGGCAGTGCTGGCTCGGCGGTGGGGGTGACTTCGGCAGTCGCATCCTGAGCGAAGGCAGGCATCCCCGCGATACTGACAGCGATACCAGCGCTGGCGAGTGAGGCCAATTGGAGGAACTTGCGGCGAGACATATTCGTAGACTTCATCTCTAATTTCTCCTTAAAAAACGGGTTATGGTTTGATCTGCTTGATCTCGCATTGCGTGGGAAGCACGTATGGAAGCTGTCAAAACCTTGCGTGATTATAACGCGAAATAGAAATTAGCCAGTAATCGCTAACCGAGTATGAACATCATGTTAAATGGGCAATAAAGAAACGTTAAATAAATAACGTGGGATTCGTCCTGCCATTTAACTTTGGTGTGCTATTGATGCGGACATGAGGCGATGGTGATGAGCACTCGACACTCGGCAAGGCTTGCTGCATAATGGCGATGGAATGAGTGGTCATTGGAAAACGGATGAGGTAGGCCTTATCCCTACGAAAATTCACGTTTTAAGGTGACGAGAGTCGGTGTTTTTCTCGCCAGAGGCTAAAGCCCGCTCTGACCTGTCGCGGTACTTGGCTCGCAGCAAGAATTATGCTCTTGAAGAGTTTTGGGCTTACGTGTATCACTTTGATCCATATTTATGACTTTTTATTGATACAACCTTATGACGCACAAGTTGTATGTTATCCCTACAAGCGTCTTTATTTTTAAAAATGGAATTACCAACCTACGTCTAAATAATTAGTTGCAATCTTATAGTCATAGTTGAGGCGTACAGTGGGCTTACTCCTCGTATTGGCAGGTGCGCTTTTCGCGCTGTTGTTCATTCTCATCACTATTATCCGAACGTTACGTCATTCACCTAAGATTACTTTCGTGGAACTGCTGCTGGCCTTTCTGACGGCGCTGCTGCCGTTGGCAGGTGTTATCGAAGGCTCGATGGGGGATACACCTGCTCCCCAGCCTTTGCGTATGGGGATGCTGGTCGGCGCGGTGCTGGTGGTGGTCGGGATTGTCATCGTGGTGTTGGAACTGCGGCGCGAACAAAAACTCAAGCAGTCACGCGGGATTTTCAGTATCGGTATCGGGGCGTTGGTGGTGCTATCGACCTTCACCGTGCCGATCACATCCGAGAAAATTTTGCTGCCCGCGCTGGCGACCGTCACGCCAATTGATGTGGCTGCTTTGCAGACGACTCCCACACAGGATGGCCCAACCCGCACCGCGACCCTCATCCCATCCGTGACGGCAACTCCTACGCCGACCATTACCCGCACGCCGCGCCCAACTGGAACGGCGACCGCTACCTTGTTTGTTTTTGTGACGAGTACCGAAC
>JACDGI010000641.1 GCA_013821665.1 Anaerolineae bacterium | reverse complement strand
CCACAGTCCGCTCCCGATTGGGCGCAAAAATGGTGAACTGGTGAGAGACCCAAAAGTTCTTTGTCATAAGATGTAGCGCCGTACTAAACGGTGGAGATCAATTCTTGCTGAAACCCGTTAATAAGATGATCCGTAAATGCCTTTAAAGCTCCTGCCCTCGGACGCAGCCCATTTTAGCCTCGTGAATTGGGCACGCCGGTGACGCGCGACAGTCTACTCTGATTCCTGCAAAAACGTACGCATTTTGTCCTCAATGCCGGCATTGAACATGCTAAACCACATCAAGTGACTCTCGGCGGGAGTGATAAACAATTCTGCGTTGGAAATATGGTCTGCCGCATAGCTTGCGTGCGAAGCATCGACTGCCCCATCATATTTGCTGGCAATAACTAAGGTGGGAGCGATAATCCGCCTCAAATCGCCACAGTGATGGTTAAAATCATGCAAAAAGCCCGATCCTGATCGTGAAGACAGCAGCATTTTCAATGCCCCTTGCCGCTGTTCCTCGCTCATCGTCGCCACCACCTGAGCAGGATTTAAGGACGAAAGACTGCCCATCATGACTTTCAGTAGCCTCAGTGGCGTGCGGCGAGCGAAGGCACGAAATGCAGCCCATGTCCATCCTTCTACCCATCGGTTGAACACGAGGTGGCTCCCTAGTCGTATACCAAACCCAGAAAATTTTCCGCCTGTGATCGCATTTTGCAGGATGAGTTTACTCACCCGTTCAGGATGACGCCCCGCCAGTTGTAACGCTGTGGGACCCGCCCCCGAAATGCCCACTAGGACGACGCGCTCAAGGTGCAGTTGGTCGAGCAACCCGATGAGCGCATCAGCAAAGGCCTCGGCGCTTTTGCCTGTGGACGATGGTGTCTTGCCATAGCCTGCGCGTGAGGGAATGATAAGCTGGCAGCCCTCGTCTATGAAAAAATGCTCATGTCCGAGTGGGGAGTCGCAGTTGGTGTGTCCACCATTGAGCACGAGCACCGCCTGTCCTTGCCCCACGACACGATATTCGATGAGTCCCATCTCCACCCGCGCCATGTTGTTCATTGGCCCCCTTTGTTTTGTATCTGCAGGAAAATTCACGGATCACATGGGCATAGAAAACTGCGTAAGCTGAGTTATTATCTAACACTTAGGTTTGAAAACAGTTTGTTTTTCCAAGCGTTATCTTCATAAATACCCCTAAATCAACCACTTTTTACCTGCTCCACCTGCAAAGCAGGTATTTTGCATCGTTTTACGGGAAAATCTTCTGGAACAAATGGCATTTGCTCAACGTCTTGATCAGTATTCCGACCCATAACTGAAGGAACTTGCTGATGAAACGCATAAGCCGCCAATTTCTTTTAACCCTGCCCATCAGTTTATTACTCATGCTACTGATGGCTGTCACACTGGTTATTGCCACACCGCTTTCGGCTAACCCGCCCAAAACCAGTATTCCAACCCCCAGCACTACACCCAATCCACCACTCAAACCAATTGTCCTGCTGACAGTTTACAACCCTTGGCTGATGGTCATTGGCTCCGACGAACCCACCTTCGCTCTCTATGACAACGGCTTGGTCATCTACCAGCGCAAAAATGCCTCCGGTGATTTTGAATTCGCCTCCGTCCAATTGACCTCAGCCGAACTCAAAACGCTCAAAGCCCAACTGAAAATCGACAAAGATTTGTACGCTTTGGATGCCGACTCAACCTACTATCCCAAGACCGACCAACCCACCAACGTCATCAAGTTATCTGATCCCGTTCTCGGTGACAAAACCATCTCGATTTATGGTGACTTGTATTCAGATCAAGATGCCCGTCAAAACGCCGCTCCCAAACGCCTCATTGATCTGTTCGACACCCTCACCAGCTACACCAACTCAACTGCTCAAACATGGCTGCCCACCAAGTTCGAAGTCATGCTCTGGGCATATGACACCACCGATGCTGTAGCATGGCCCACCGACTGGCCGACCCTCACCGATCCCACCACCGTCAAACGCGACTCACTCTACAGCCTCTACGTCGACATCAAACAATATGATCGTTACTTGTCACTCCGGCAGAAGGCCAACGCTGTCCGCTTGGATGGCAAAAATTGGGCATTCTCGGCACGTTTTCCCTTGCCCCATGAACTCGCTGGCAGTTGATTCTCAGCACCATGCAGGTTGATTTGGTCGCTAACTTGCATCACTGTCTCCGTCACATACTCAAGCCGGAATAAAGGGTACATTCCGGCTAAACGCTCAAGTTCCTCTGTTGTCAGATGTTTGGTATCGGCCTTCAGCGCAAATCGTGCCCGTAATTCGTATTCAGGATGCAGACAGTACCATTTTAGAAACGCCGTTTTGTCTTCACCTTGGACTTCATATGCACGGATAACCGCCACTTGATTGCCCACAATCAATTCGGCTGTATCCGCCGCCCGCAGATTACGCACCCATTGTGTTTCGCCCAACATCGACAGGATATAGTGTTGACCCTCTAAGCTCGCAACCCGCAGTGGAAAGTCATACGAACGTCCACTTTTGCGACCTCGCACCCGCAAAATGCGCATCACATCTTGCTCACCGTTACTGCCCATGCCCATCTTGAGGACGAGAAATTTGATCACCGGATTAATGACGCGAACTCGTAAAGCAGATGGTCGTTGATAGCTGGCTTGGTTCATTGTAAACGTCTTTCACTTGGTCAAATTTGCTGGTCAATACCGTAACTTAAGCACAGCCGTTTCCTAGACCTTCACTGGCAGTGCTTCTAACCCTCGCAGTGTCATGCCTTTGCGCCATACCAACTGCTCCGCTGAAGTCGCCAGCCGTAAATTTGGGAAACGTTGTACAAGGTTATGGATAGCAATAGAGCCTTCCAACCGTGCTAACGGCGCACCCACGCAGTAATGCGCTCCCTGCCCGAAGGACAAATGCCGGTTTGGATCACGCGTAATATCTAAGATGTCAGGATTACTAAACACGTTTTCGTCCCGATTAGCCGAAGCCAGTGCCGCGAAAACCATTTCGCCCTTAGTGATTGTTGTCCCGGCAATGGTGATGTCCTCACGCGCATAACGTTCGGTTGCCGTTTCAATAGGTGTCACATAGCGCAGCAGTTCTTCCACGGCTGGCTTAATCAACGCCGGGTTTTCCTGCAAACGTGCCAATTGTTCAGGATGCCGCAGCAGTTCCATTGTGCCTGTGCCAATCAGGTTGACGGTCGTTTCATGTCCCGCGATCAGCAGGATAACCACCATCGCCAGCAGTTCATTTTCGCTCAGTTTATCGCCCGCTTCCTCGGCCTGTACCAATGCTGTAATCAGATCGTCCTGCGGCTCAGCTCGGCGCTCTTTGAATAACTTCCGCAAATAGCGCATAAAGATCAAAAGTGAAGGTGTTGCCAGCAAAGCGCTAATAGGCGATTGAATAGCCAGTAGTTTCGCAGCCCAGCCATGAAATTTATGCGTATCTTCCTTTGGAATGCCGAGGATCTCTGCAATAATCGTCAACGGAATCGGCAGCGCATAATCCCGAATTAGGTTCGCCTCGCCTTTGCGTTCCATCTCATCCAGCAGTTCATTGGAAATACGGTCAATACGCTCACGCATCTGCTCAATCAAACGTGGCGTAAAAGCCTTATGAACCAATCCGCGCAACCGTGTATGATCCGGCGCATCCAAATCCAGCATGGTACGTTCCAGTGCCTTGAAAGCAGCCGGTGTATACGGTTGCTTACCCAGTTGTTCGGGTGTCATTCCATTCTGCTTGTCTTTAGCAAACCGCTCGTCTTTCAACGCCGCCAGCACATCATCGTAACGGCTGATAACCCACACCGGACGCTTCAGCGGATAAGGCACATTGACCTTAAAAACGGGCGCTTCTGCCCGCAAATAGGCATAAAACGGAAACGGATCAGCCTTAAAACTACGGCTGGTAATGTCGATATTCTCATACGGGTTTGCAGTCATCACAGTCATGATTTTTCTCCTTGGATGCCATACAGCACCATATCAGCAATGACATCCGGTAACTTTTGCCATTGTTCTTCAATCGTTGGGTCGCCCAGCAAACGCAGCACCAGCAGCCCTAGAACGAGGCTGGTAATCATGCGCATCATAATCGGCACATCGAATTTGCGGATAAGCCCCGCATCCATCCAGCCGTGAAAGTATCTCTCAGCCAGTTGAAACGTTGGCCCGATGATTTTCTCGTAATACAGGTCGCGCAAATCAAGGTTCACCAGAATTTCCGAAAGGACAATCTGGATGACCTGCATTCCTTTCGGGCCAATGAAGTCCAAACGCTGTCGCAGGTGCATCCGAAAAAAAGTGTCGATGTCCATGTCAGCCGATTGCTCGAAATTGGCTTCGCGTTGGTCGGTCTCATTCAGCCGGTCAAGGATGCCCATCAACACCGCCGTTTTATTCTCGAAGTAAATGTAGATCGTACCGTCAGCGATGCCCGCCGCTTTCGCCACATCCCGAATCGTCGCCCGATGAAAACCCTTCTCGGCAAAAATCGTCGTTGCTGCATCAAGGATTTGGTTGCGCCGTGCGGCAATCAACTGTTCTTGGATCAAATCGTTATTGGATTTCGCCATATTTCGCCTTAGTGAATTTGAATTCACTATAATGAATGAATATTCATTCATTACGATATGAGCAATTTGAAAGCTTGTCAAGCAAGTCGTTTTG
>JACDGI010000640.1 GCA_013821665.1 Anaerolineae bacterium | reverse complement strand
TCGTACTGCTGATGCTGATGATTTTACGGGCTTTGGCCGCGCCAAATTGTTCTTTTTCTTTTTTAGCAGCCTCGCGCATGTAAGGGACAGCGGCGCGGATTATTTTGAAGGGTGCGGTGAGATGAATGGCGAGCATGGCTTCCCACTGTTCGTCGCTCATTTTGTGCATCATGCCATCCCACGTATAACCAGCATTGTTAACGAGGATGTCGATGCCACCGTAAGTATTCACTGTTTGACCGATGAGTTCTTCGATACCAGCAGCATCGGTGACATCAGCGGGAACGGCGAGTGCGGTTCCACCAGCGCGGATAATCGCATCGGCAGTTTCTTTAGCGGGATCAGGGTCAATATCACTCACAATGACTTTTGCGCCGTGTGAAGCGAAAAGCCTTGCCGTAGCCGCACCAATTCCGCGTCCGCTGCCGGTAATAATGGCTACTTTATCTTGAAGGAGACTCATAAAGATCCTTTGTCATCATCATATTTTCGTGTTAAGCCCAAAATTTCCATCGAGGCTTATTGGGAGGTTCTTTGGCTTTTAGGTATGCTACTTTCCCCTTGAGAAACGTTATCATTTCTTGTGTGCTTAGCTGGTTCCCATTTATCTTCCCACCACCTAACTCAAGGTACTTCTCAAAGTCGGTTATGGCCTTTTCATATTCCCTAATTTCATTAAAGGTCGCACCACGATTGAAATAAGCCAGAGCAGATTTGGGATCAAGCTCAATGGCTTTCGTTTGATCTTCTATAGCATCATTTAGAAGACCTTTGCTTCTTCGCGACTCACCCCGATTGATGTAGGCCACAACATTAGACGGATCACGTTTTATCGCTTCATCATAATCAGCGATTGCTGCCGCAAAATCGCCCTTAGCGCTAAAGGCATCCCCTCGGTTACGATAAATTTCTGAACTGTTTGGTTCAAGCTGTATCGCTTGTGAATAATCCGAAATTGCTTGGTCATAGAGTTTCAATCGCTTGTAAGCTCTACCGCGCATTTCATAAGCACCCGAAAGGGTTGAATCGAGTTGAATAGCTTCAATATAATCAGCGATGGCACGTTCATTTTCACCTTTTTCGCCATAACCACAGCCACGTGCCAGATACAAATTAGCAAGAATGGCGGGATCGTTAGTCTGTTCAATAGCAGAGTTATAGTAAGCGATTGCAAGATTTACATCACTATGCGCCGCTAAACCATGCTTCAGCGTTAACCATAAAAGCAGCGCGTTCTCTTGTTCACTCATTAATCAGCCTTAATTGTGAAAATTCGCGTTTTACATCTTCACTGACCGAATGAGCAATTCAGCCATTAATTCGGCAATCTGTTCACCTGACAAGCGACCTTCGGGCTTATACCAAACGCCCACCCAATTATGTGCGCCCAACATGGTCTTGGTGAAGATGCCTACATCAACCTCTTGGAAGCTCTTGTTTTGAATGCCCTGCCGGACAACCAGCCGAAACAAATCTTCAAACTCATCACGGCGGGAGAAGAATAAAGCACGACGTTCGACAAAGGTTTGATAGGCTTCGTGATCTGCTGAAGAAGCGCTGGATAATGGTTCTTTTGCGCCCATCAGAGAACGAATTTCAAAGACCATCGCCGCACCAACGGCCGTATTCTGGGTCAAACCGATGACGTGCGCTTTAATCATCTCACGAAGTTTTTCGGCACTGGAAAGTTCAGAGTGAGCAATGGGTTCGATTTGACTGAGGACGTGTTCCAAACCGGCTTCGAGGACAGCCAGAAGCAAGGCATCTTTATTACGAAAATGATGGTACAAGCTGGCTGCGGTGAGGTTGACAGCAGCGGCTATATCTTTCATGGTGGTGGCTTCGTAGCCATTGCGTTGGAGGACATCGGCAGCGGCCAGAAGAATGTCTTCACGGCTTACAGATTGATCAGCCGGTTTGCGCGCCACAGGATAATCCTTTGCCTAAAAAATAATCTAATATCCATTCGATTATCAATTATCAAAGAGATGTTGTCAAGTTAATGGCTTAGTCAGGCTATCATGATTCTGTAGATCCTTTATAAACTCTCACGCAAAATATTCAGGCTTATTGTAAAAAATGAAAGTTGATTAGATTAATATGCTGATTGTCGGATGCGAACTAACGGGTATGAACATTTTTGTTTAAGAGGCCACACGTTATTGGCGGCGGCGGCGGCATCCGAGTGCCATAAGTTCATGGCAATCTTGCCAAGCAATTGAGGGAGAACGATGGCAAATTCAGCAAAAACGGCAATTGCAAATTAGGGTTTTTGTTGTCAATACTGCCAAAGTAATGCGGTTGATGCGGAAGATTCTGCAAATGCGGCAAATTCAGCAGATTCGGAACATTATTTGCCGCATTTTGAATCTTCTTACGTAAATGTTGCAAAGGTTTGAAATAATAGAATTGCAACTCGGCGATGTAGGCCAGAACTGAATGAAGTGGTGGTGAGTGAGTTCGACCTTATATACCCCACCCCAACCCTCCCCATAGTAACAGGGAGGGAGCTTTAAGACCCGGACGCAGCGTGCTGCGTCCCTACAAAAAGACAGTTAGTTAAACTTAATAGTGCGTCCACCGTTTATTGTGGCGTTATCCCGGGCCACTACAAATATTCATTTTAGCACAAAAGTTCTTATCAAGTCAAGTTTGAATATTATTACCAAAAATCGATTATGATACTTAGAGGGAGGTGATAAATGTTATGCTATTAATGTGCGGGTAAGGTTGTTAGGTGAGACTAAGTCTGAAATATACTTCATAAAAGACTGGAATAGATTTAATAGAGGGGACAAATTATGAATGCCGTGCAAACTGCCCCGGAACAAGTCGATTGGGTCAATTACCATCTGCGGGAGATGGAACCCAAAGATAGTAAAGCCTACAGTGAACTGATGGCAAGCAGCCCCGACACAGGCCGCATTACGATACAGGTCATTTTTAAAGAAGATCCATACGAAATGTTGATGAAGCGGCGGATCGGACAAGTGGTGGTGGTCGCCGAAACGCCAGAAGGCCAAGTCGTGGGCAGCGGTGCAGCCGACGCGCGCCCAATATGGTTCGAGAAGCAGGCGGTTCAGGCCGTCCATATGCACAGCCTCATGGTTCATCCCGATTTCCGGCAAAAAGGTGTGGCGACAGCACTGGTCAATTGGCGTATTAAGTGGGCACGCGAACATTACGGCGAAGATGTGTTGATCTTCGCAGAGATTCAGCAAAATAATATCGCCTCTTTTAACAACGCACAGAATTGGGCAACTGGTTTTGGTCAACAGCGCGAATCCGGTTTTCACCGGGTTTATAGACAAGCACCGAAAGCGGTAGCGGGACTGAAGATCCGCGAGGCGAGCGAAAACGACTTTGATGCTATCGCTGAAGGGTTAAATGAATTCAACCACGATGTCAATTTCACGCGATATGTGACGGCTGACCGTTTACATCGCAACCTTGAACCGATACATGGACAAGTTTTCCGTCATCGCTATGTGGTCGAGAAAAACGGCGAAATCGTGGGTGGTGCGGTACTCAGTTCGCATGATCCGTCAATGGAAATACGTCTGATCCGCGCACCATTCGCGGCTAAGATGTTGGCACGCATTACGGGTATGATTCAGGACGAAGATTTGCTGAACGGTGGTGAAATCGACGGTATTTGGTTTAAGCCGGGCTGCGAAGATGCAACCCATTATCTGGTTGACGAACTGCGTTACCGCGCTTCATCAAATACGTCATCGCTGAACTTTACCATTTCCAACCCAAAGGCATGGGAAGCGCTGCAAATTTCGCACTGGCAACCCCATACCATATTAAGTGTGGCCTATTTGCGTCCGACAAAGTTACAGCCGTTCACCGAAACTAAGTAAATTCAGCATCCAATGGGAAACAAAAAGCAGGTAACGAATACCTGCTTTTTTATTCTCACTCAATGATGGTCGTAGTGAATTTCGTAGGGTGGATAAGCATCCAACTGTATTGCAGGTTCTTTGACCCCGCGCCAGCGCTTATAACGCTCTTTTATATTATGCCGATAGGTTTGGATCATCTTGACCTGCCACATAAGCAGTTCGCCCATTGTGCCTTCCATACGGGAAACGTCATAGATGAGATGATGCGCGGTTTCATCGGTACGTTTGCCAGCCGGACGTAAGAGAAAATAATGCGACAAGATCATGAGGATGGTGAAGGCGGGGATGATGACCCAACCACCCTCACTGAATTTACCGATGAGTTGGCTGACGAAAATAATCACCGACAGGCAGGCAATCAAAAAGCAGCCAATGGCTCCCACTTTATAGCCTTTTGGTTTGGTCGCGTTCAAGTGACGCTGTACCGAAAATCCCATAAAGGCAATCGGGGCAAACACACCAATTCCGTACAATGGAATGGCTGAACTGGTATTGCCACCGACAAGGATCATGATAATCACAGCAATCACAAAGGTCATCAACACCGGACGCGGGAAGTTGCCATTGGGGCTGCGATAGACCAAGGCCACAGGCAGAACGCCACGTACACCATCACGGTAGGCGGTAGACTGCATATCTTCGTAGGCCGTCATATTGGCAAACAACAGTGTGAGGGCCGACCACATTTGGCGGAAGTAATAAAGCAAGTTGCCGCCAATGGGAATAAGGGCAATAGCTGCTAAGTTACCGACGAGCGTGCGTCCATTGGTTCCATCAATTACATTGAAGT
>JACDGI010000639.1 GCA_013821665.1 Anaerolineae bacterium | reverse complement strand
CCCACAATGCGGGACGCTGTTTACCTGCGCCGTGAGTGCCGGAGATTCACAATGTTGGTGCTTCAATTTGCCCCGTATAATATCTTTAGACGAGTCTGATGATCGGGGCTGTCTGTGTCCGGCCTGTTTGGGCGCGAAGATCGAAGAACGGCTCAACAACCAACAGGCGACATAACCCCACATTTTTGAATAGCACTGGAGTGAATGAATGGCTGAACAGAAGTCTTATTTAATATCGGGCGGTGCGGGATTTTTAGGAATCAACCTTACCCGCTATTTGTTGGCACGCGGGCATAAAGTAACTTCACTGGATATTGCCCCATTTGATTATCCCGAAAAGAGCCAGATTACCGAAATTACGGGTGATATTCGGGATCGGGCGACGGTCGATAAGGCCATGCAGGGTATCAACATTGTGATCCACACGGCGGCGGCGCTGCCCCTGTACAGCGAAGCCGATATTATGTCCACCGATTTGGAAGGCACACGCAATATGATCGACTCGGCTTATAAGGCCGGAGCTGAGCGTTTCGTGCATGTGTCATCGACGGCGGTTTACGGCATCCCTGACCATCATCCACTGCTGGAAACCGATAAGCTGGATGGCGTTGGGCCTTATGGCAAGGCCAAAATTGCCGCCGAAGAAGTGTGCTTCGAATACCGCAAAAAAGGCATGTGTGTGCCCGTGATTCGCCCCAAGTCTTTCATCGGGCCGGAACGCTTGGGTGTGTTCGCGCTGTTTTACGATTGGGCGAAAGACGCGCATGGCTTCCCGATGTTGGGCAGCGGTAACAATCGCTATCAACTGCTGGATGTCGAAGATCTGTGCGATGCCATTTATTTGGCCTGTACATTAGACAAAGCCATCGCCAGCGATACCTTCAACATCGGCGCGAAGGAATTCACGACCATGAAAGAAGACTATCAGGCGGTGTTGGATTACGCCGGATTTGGCAAGAAGATTACCGGCCTTCCGGCTGGCCCCGCCATTATGACACTGCGGGTACTGGAAGCCTTGAAAATATCGCCGCTGTACAAGTGGGTGTATGAAACGGCCAGCAAGGATTCGTTTGTGTCGATTGAAAAGGCAGAGAAGGTGCTGGGTTATAAGCCCAAATTTTCCAACAAACAGGCGCTGATCCGCAATTATCAGTGGTATAAGGCCAATTTAGCGAAGTTTGAAGGCCAGTCGGGTGTGTCGCATCGTGTACCTTGGAAGCAGGGCATTTTAGGCGTGGCGAAGGTGTTTTTCTAGTCGCCAGTCTGTAGTTGATAGTCTTTAGAAAAGGCAGCTCTCAATGAGGCTGCTTTTTTTGTGTCTTGACAACAAATTCTATTTCGATTAGATTCTAATTAGATATATGTCTAATTAGAAGGATTTTGAAATGGAAAGCGAACAATATGAAGAATGTCTGATGCTGCTGAAAGCGGTAGCAGATGAAAGCCGGCTGCGGATGGTCGGTTTGATGAGTGAACGGGCGTACACCGTCAGCGAGATGGCAAACGTTTTTAATCTGACCGAGCCGACCGTATCACACCATGTGAGCAAGCTGCATGCTGCGGGTCTGCTGCGACTGCGGATGGAAGGCAATCAGCGCTTTTACAGCATCAACGAAAAGCGGCTGGCGACATTGAAGGCTTATGTCAACGGTATCGAAAAGCTGCCGACCAGAGCCGAGAAGGCCAAATTGGATACTGCGTGGATCGAAGCGTTGGAATGGAGCGAGGCCGATAAGAAGGTGCTGCGCGATTATACGGCCAATGGCAAGCTCACCCAATTGCCTGTCAAAACAGCGAAGTTTTTGGTGGTGTTGAAGTGGCTGTTGACCAAGTTTGAACCGGGTACACATTATACCGAGAAGCAGGTCAACGCTATTTTGGGATCAGCGCATGAGGACTTCGCTACACTGCGGCGCAGCATGGTCGATTACGGCTATATGCGGCGTGAACGCGGCGGTGGTGATTATTGGCTGACACCAGAGGATGAGAAGTCCAGCTAAACTTCACAGCGAGAACCCAATCCAACTTTAGCATTTAAGCGCGACAACTGACGACCGATTTTTCCCTTGGGCGATCCATGTTCAAGGGCATGGTATTCAATTTTGGAAATCACAAGGAGTTAATCATGGCAGATTATGAAAAACCGCAAACGGCAGTCGAAATCGGTCTGATGCAGGGATTTCCACCGGCAGCTAACCTGACGGTGACACATGCCAACCAACTTTTCGGGCCGTATAACCGTTGGAGCTTCCAGAATGAGTTGAAGCTCAATCGCACGGCGGATGTCTGGCGCGGTAAAGGGACTGTCGTGCCCTTCGACTACGACTTACAAGATATAAGCCACGTCACGTATCAGAATCGGGCGGGTATGCGCTTTAGCTTCGATGATATGGTCGAGATGAGCCACACCGATGGGATTATTGTGCTGCATCAAGGCAAGGTGATTTATGAACGCTATTTGAATGGGATGCAGTCGCATACCCTTCATGCGTGGGCATCCGGCAGTAAATCGATGACCGGTACATTGGCGGCGATGTTAGCACACGAGGGGTTATTCAGTTTGGATGATCTAGTCATCAAGTATTTGCCGGAGTTGGCTGGAAGTGGTTATGGCGACGCAACAATCCGGCAGGTGATGGATATGACGACTGCTCTACGTTTTGCCGAGGATGAACTTGATCCGGTATCTGAGAATTGGCAGTACAGCGTGGCGATGGGTTGGCGCGAGAAAACGGCTGATTACAGTGGTGCGGAATCCGGTTATGCCTTCTTGCCCACTATCCAAAAAGCTGGTGAACATGGTGACCATTTTACCTATCTGACGACCAACAGCGATGTGCTGGCGTGGATTATGAAGCGTTTACTTAACCAACCGTTGGCGGACATCATGCAAGAACGCATCTGGTCGAAGTTGGGTGCAGAGCGTGATGCCTTTTGGATCGTCGCACCTTCCACCGAGGAAACGTCTGGTTCAGGCTTATTAACGACTTTGCCGGATATGGCGCGCTTTGGTCAAATGCTGCTGCAAAACGGACAGTTTAACGGGCGGCAAATTGTTCCCGCAGAAGTGGCATCCGACTTTGCTAACGGTGCCAGTCAAGAAGCTTTTGCCAGAGGGCCAGCCGCCTCACCGGGGAATGTGGGTTGGTCGTATCACAACCAGTGGTGGGTGACGCACAACGACTATCATGCTTATATGGCGATGGGTTATGGTGGTCAACTGTTGTACATCGCTCCCGATGCGGATTTGGTCATCGCCAAGTTCAGTTCGTATCCTACACCGACACCGGCTGGCAACGAGTTCTACAGCGCCTTCGCAGCTTTTCCGGTGTTGGCAAAAATATTGGCTACGCAAGGATTGTGAAGAAATAGATTGGATGATAGATTTATCTATATTCAATTAAGTGTGTGATCAATAAATTAAAATGGAAGATCCCATTCGATTTGATGTTTGGGGAACGGTGCGTAAAGGTGCAAATGAACCAGCCGTGCAATGGCTATGTGGTTCATTTCCTTGGCAAACAGTTCTTAAAGTTCGTATATCGGTGAACAAATCCACGACACAAAGTGTCCCAATTAGTATAGCTGAGAGAAAATCGTGGTCAGAAATCGAAATGTTACGACGAGATTCACCACCTTGGTTGCAATCCTTTGAAGTTTTCCAAGAAGGTTACAAACCGAGCCATAAGGAACGGCTTAATTACTGCTCTAAACATGATTTTTATAGTGCTGGGTTAGGTTGCAACGTATGTAAAGGCTTTTATCTTCCATAAAACCGTAATCGCAATTTGAAACATAGGACTTACTCTTGCAAAGCCCTATGTTTATTTCGTAATAGTCTCCGTAATTGTTACCTGTTATCGCCTGTTTATCACGCACCTAAGAAACGGCTGTAAAATGGCTGTTTGGGTTGATCGGATTGGTTGACCAAACCATACCCGTTGTGCATCGAATCCGCCCAGCCATACCATACACAGCAAGCCACTTTTCCCGAATACAGTGTCTTCAAACGGCTGATGAAACCCACCGCATAATCCGCCACATCGTTCGGTGGATCATTTGGATGGTCTAGAACACCCCACTCGGTAATCCAAACCTGCGCCCCGGCCATCACTTTGCTATAGGCATCCACATCATCATCAATGCTGCCAAAGGGACTGTATTTGTTGCCGACTGGCCCACGCCCGTAGGAATGACAGGCAATCGCATCAGGTCGGATGTTGCCCGGTAGTGCCGCAATCGTTGCCCGTGCATAGTTCGAACCTGCAAACGGCCCACCAACATGCCCACCCGTGATGATTTTAACTTTGGTGTCTACGGTACGAATCGCCTTGATGGTTTCCGACAGCAAATAGGCATAATCGGTCGGCTGCATCGGCACGGCTGCTGAGGCAATATTCATCGGTGTATCTTGCTCGTTCCAGATTTGGTAAGCCGTCACCCAGCCTGTCGAGACAAAACGGGCTGCAATCTGTCGGGCAAAATCGGCAAATTTGGCCGTCAACTGGTGCCACTTGCCAGTATCCATTTGCGGCCAGACGTAACCTGCACCCTCGCCATATGTTTGATGCGTCAATATCAAAATGACTTTCAACCCGGCATCCGAATAGGCTTTGATGTACGGTGAATACAAATTGTAGGCCGCGTTCAAATCGGTTGCGCCGTGCCCGATTGATAAGGAGTAGGCGAAGCGCACATAGCC
>JACDGI010000638.1 GCA_013821665.1 Anaerolineae bacterium | reverse complement strand
CGATACAACCGAAGGTGCGCTGTTGGTCGCCGCCCAAAAAGTCGGTTGGACACGGCAGCAGCTTGAAGGGGAAATGCCTCGCGTGGGGGAAATCCCGTTCAGCAGCGAACGAAAAGCCATGACCACTATTCATCAGATCACGGGCGACGATGCCAAATCCATGTTCCCAAATAGCCCTTTTATCTCCATCACCAAAGGTGCGCCGGATCAATTGCTCGAATGGGCCACCTGCGAGATGACACCCGGTGGACAGGAAGCCTTAACCCCCGAACGTCGCAAAGCCTATCTCGACCAGACTAACAAAATGGCGCATCAAGGATTGCGTGTGCTTGGCATCGCCTATCGCAAACTGGATTATGTCCCGGCTGAAGTCACCACCGAAATCGAGCGCGAACTGTGTATTCTCGGCTTAGTGGGCATTGTCGATCCGGCACGACCCGAAGCGCGTGAAGCCGTCAAGACTGCACGAGCGGCAGGTATCCGTCCGGTGATGATTACGGGCGACCATGCCTTAACCGCCGAAGCGATTGCACTTGATCTCGGCATTCTCAAATCTGGCGAGGTTTCGGTCACGGGCAACCAACTCGACAAAATGACGGACGCTGAACTGCAAAATATCGTCAAAGAAACCTCGGTTTTTGCGCGTGTATCACCACAGCATAAACTGAAGCTGGTGCAAATCCTGCAAAAGCAAAATGAGGTCGTTGCCATGACAGGCGACGGTGTAAACGATGCCCCTGCCCTCAAGCAAGCCGATATTGGTGTAGCGATGGGCATAACGGGCACGGACGTGAGCAAAGGTGCAGCGGCGATGGTGCTAACCGACGACAACTTTGCCTCGATTGTAGCGGCAGTCGAAGAAGGCCGTGTCATCTACGACAACATCCGCAAGTTCATCAAATATTTACTCAGTTCAAATGTGGGCGAGATTTTGGTGATGTTCTTGGCGCTGCTGGCGGGGTTAAAAATTCCCCTGCTTGCTATCCAGATTTTGTGGATCAATCTGGTAACTGATGGCTTACCGGCTATCGCCCTAGGCTTCGAACCCGCTGAAGAAGGCGTGATGAAACGCAAGCCACGCCCGACAACCGACAGCGTGTTCGCGGGCGGCTTAGGCATTCATATTCTATGGGCCTCTATTTTGCTGACGGCGCTGACGCTCGGCAGCTATCTGTATGGCTACGCCTCTCACGACATGAATCCACTGAGTGCGACTCTGGCGCTCGAATACAAAAACACGCAGCAGCTCACCGTCACGATTGGTACAGATGCTGCCGCACAGCTCATCCCAACCAATTGGGATAGTCTTTCACTGGACGAACGACGCGCAATCCTTACCGGCCACGAGACCGACGATGCAGCAGGCGAAAAAGCCAGTGGTGGCATCATCGGCGCGGCTGAAGAATTCCCCCGCACGATTGCTTTTAGTGTGTTAGCGCTGGGGCAAATCTTTCATGTGATCGCTATTCACGCGGGAGATAAGGAAACATTCTTCAAGCACTGGTTTGCGAAGAACCGCATTCTACTTTATGCCTGTGCATCCACCTTCGTCTTGCAACTGGCCGTCATTTACGTGCCATTTCTCAGACATACCTTCGAAACAACGGCGCTCCCAATTGGCGATTTAATCATCACCATCGGCTTAGCGGCATTAATGTTTGTGGGCGTGGAAATCGAAAAAACGCTGCGTCGGAACGGCATTATCAAGTTTGCAGCATAATGGACGAGGCTAAATGATACGCTGACCGAATAAGCTGGCGGCTAAATCTACGGCTACTTGTGCGGTACGGTTGCGTTCATCGAGGATGGGGTTCACTTCTACCAAATCGAGGGTACGGACGCGACCATCCATCGCCAACATCTCCATGATGAGATGAGCCTCTCGAACCGTCAGGCCACCAAAAACAGGTGTACCGACACCCGGCGCAACTGAAGGATCAAGCGAATCCATATCAAAGCTGACATGGATGGTATCAACAGTGCCTAATGCAAGGAGAGCAGCACGCAGCACCTCAGCCATGCCGTTCTCGTCAATTTCGCTCATGGACATCACTTTGACACCCGCCTGCCGGATGGCAATTTTCTCAGCCGGATCAAGATCACGGGTGGCAATCATCACAATCTGGTTGGCTTGCAAACGCTGCTCGCCAATTAACAAGGGTGGTGGACACATGCCCATTAGCGATGTAACCACCATACCATGTACGTTGCCTGAAGGTGAAATTTCTGGCGTGTTGAAGTCGCCGTGCGCGTCAATCCATAACACCCCGACGCGCTCGGCAGCATCAAGCGTTGCAGCCACCGAACCCAGCGCCACACTATGATCACCGCCCAATACAACGGCCTGTTCGCCAGCAGCTAATGACTTCCGAACAGAGTCGTAGGTTAATCGGCAGACGGATGCAATCGCCTCGGCATTATGCATATGGTCGTCTTGGGAAAGATGTCGCACCTCTTCAATAATCGGCACAGTGATATTACCTGAGTCTTGCACCGATAAACCCAACCCTTGAAGCCGCTGCTGCAAGCCAGCATACCGGATGGCACTTGGCCCCATGTCCACACCGCGCCGGTTTTGGCCCAAATCCATTGGTACGCCAAAAATATTGATGGGAGCAGTAGATTGCGGCATCAAAATTCCTTTAACGAGAGGTCAAGATAAATGGCTATTATTCTTTTGGACGGTTAATGCGCACACCAACACTCACCAGCCCGATACTCATGAGATAAAGCCCCATTAGCGGCCCCATCACTAGCATCATATTGACTGGATCGACGGTCGGCGTGATAACCGCCGCCACAATCGCGGTAGCGACAATCGCAATACGCCAGTTCTTAATCAGCGGACGTGGGGTTACAAACCCTAAAATCGACAGCACAAAAAAGATTAATGGTGTCTCAAAAGCCACGCCCATCCAGAACAAGAGCGCCGTCACAAAGCCCAGATAGTGATCGGCTGTCCATTCAGCTTTGAAGATGTCCGTTTGAAAGTTCACAAGGAAACCTAAAGCTGGTGGAATGAGAATGAACCACGCGAACAACACACCAATCAAAAATAATACTGTTACAGGCGGTATCGAGAACAGGAGCATCCGGGTTTCGCGTTTCGTCAGGCCGGGCAGCACAAACATCAACACCTGATAGGTAATCACGGGTATCGAAAGAATGCCACCTACCAACAACGCTACACGGAAATACTGTATCACACCGCCAGTCGGATCAAGCACCAGAAATGCGCGGCCATAAGGTGCTTTCAGGAATTCCAAAATAGGCGTTGCAAACAGCACACCAACCGACGACCCACACACCAATGCCAATACAGCTTTAAACAGTCGTGATCGCAGTTCATCCAAATGATCCCATAGGCTCATTCGTGCGCCGTCACCATCCCCTGTCTGAGCTGGAAGGTCGGGGGCATCGATTTCGGGCGGTGGCGCTGAACCACGTTGTAGCTGCATAGCCTATTCTCCGTTCTCTGTGACCACCAACTGCGGAGAATTATCCGCCGTTGCCTCGGCAGCAATCGCGCCCAACACACCATTTACAAAGCGCAGCGAGCCTTCAGCGCCATAAATATTAGCCAATTCCATCGCTTCCGCAATGATGACATTAACAGATGTATTCTGTTGCGCGGCCAATTCGTACACCCCTAAGCGCAGAATATTGCGGTCAATAATCGCGACTTGATCCAGTGGGAATTCCGAAGCAAAGCGTTGAATAAAGACATCCAATTGGGGCAGATTTGCGGTCACACCTTCGACAATTTGTCGCACGTATTTCTCTACCCGACGGGGCAATTCTTCCTCACCCAAGCGAGCAGCGATGACATCACCCTGCAAATGATCACTGCAATCAATTTCATACAAAACTTGTAAAGCAACCCGCCGCGCGGCACTCCGTTCGGTAGCAGCAGGAGGATGTTCAATCACTTCTACTTCAGCGTCTTCCATGTTGAAATTCGGAGAATCTGTCAACTTAACACCACACATCAAACTCTAATCATTGAATTGAATTCGAGTGTACATCAAAAAGAAGCGTTTGACTACGATCAACGCGCTTGACAGGTTAAGTGCTATTGTGTTATAGTGAGTTTCAAAGGGTCATTATAGACCAAATCGGTTCATTACATCTTTAATGAAAGGAGCAATACGGAAATGTTGATTGAAGTCTGTCCCAAAGTTTCTCTGCACTGCTACGGCGGGGCCATTCCCGGTCCCGGAAAACCTATTGCTCCTGCTGGTGGACGTTCCCGACTTTCTGATCGGGGCAACGTATAAAGCCGCAGGCGCACAACCTGCGGCTTTTTATTTACATCCAACTCAAATCTCAATAAGGAAATGGTGAACAGATCATGTTAGACCCGTATACATATATATTGCTGCACAAATACCAACGTCTTGAACTTATGAAACAAGCTGAAGAAGCGCGATTGCATCAAAGCTTGAGCAAACGCACAATCGTTCAATGGCAGAGTTTAAGGGAATTAACGAAGTTGATTTCCAATTGGTGGACTCATCGCCGTCAAACGGTGGATAAAAGTCGTTTGGCGGATGGCAAAGTGGTTATGCCATAAAGCGAACTTGAATGGGCGTGCTTATCGGGTGCGCCCTTTTATTTTTTATTCCGGTAAAAGCGGCAAGAATCTCAATTTACCATTTTTTCTTACCCCACCTTGTTCTTCGGTTAAAGGAGAAGAAATGGAA
>JACDGI010000637.1 GCA_013821665.1 Anaerolineae bacterium | reverse complement strand
GTACCATCTTCAGCCGTGCCAAATGTCCCAAAGGTAAATTCAGAGTCTTCAGGATCGACCAACCACAATCCCATTCGTTCGAACATTAAGCGATTGCGGCCAAATTCAACCACCTTGTAGCAAAAATCGTCAAAATCTTCGATACGCGCCAGTTCAATGGTTATGTCTTGGAGAGCTTTCAAGCGTTCGAGGAACATACGCGAGGATTCTTCGGTCTTTTGTAGCGCTTTTTGTGCTTGGACACGCTCTGTAATATCCACATTGATGCCCATAATGCCGAGCTTGGTCTTGTTATCAGTGACAGGGGTTGTGACGGCGAAAAAATGACGTTCTTCGCCGTTAAACATATAGCTCACATCTCGCTGAAAAGTTTCTCCTGCCATCACACGGGCATTGCTATGCCGCCATTGTTCGCGAACGTCCGATGGTACATCCATATCATCAATTGTTGTGCCCAGCAATTTGCCACGAAGAATGACGGATTGTGGTGTTTGGAAAATACAGCGTCCGTCAGCATCACGCACCCACAAATCAAACGGAACATTGTTAAAAATCGTTTGCAGCAGCGCCTCATTACGGCGGAGTGTGGCTTCAATCTTCTTCTGCTCGGTCAAATCGGTAACGGAGGTAATGATACCCGTCGCGCGGCCTTCATCCCGCCGCAGTGAACCATTAATCAGCACATCAATCGGTTCGCTGCCCGGACGCTGAAACCGTGTTTCGTAAATCGTTCGGTTATCCGAGGTTAAGCGCAGAGAAGTGTTGGTCACAATAGCACGTTCATCATGCGGCAGCACGGAATTGGGAATCTTGCCAACCAAATCCGACGGTTCAAAACCCAACATGGTCGCATAAGCCGGATTAACATACTCGAAGCGTCCATCAATATCAGTCACTGCCACGCCGTGCTGCATAGCGTTCACAACTTGCGCGATATAATCTCGTTCGCGTGCCAACTCCCGTTCAATCCGCTGGCGATCCGTGATAATGGCGGCAAGCACCAGCGTAGATGTCGTCACAAGAGCAATAAAAATCCACAAGTAGATCAAATCTTGATGTACTTCAAGGTAAGGTGCCAGTTGCAAACGCTGAGTCACCCCGGCAATTGCAACCACGGTGATCATAAAGCAAATGGTGGAAGCACCCCGCGCCCCAAAGCGAAAAGCCGCCCACAGGGTAAAAGGAATAGTGAGATAGGTAAGCGGGAAGTTCCCGATTCGATAGCTGCTTGGTTGAAAAATAAATAAACTGATCGCTATGACGCAGATCACCAACGCGGCAACTTCAAGCCAACGTCTGTAATTTTTAGTGAGTTGGTAATGATTCCACCATAGCATAATCAAGGGTGAAAGCACCAATATGCCAATTGCGTCGCCCATGAACCATTCGAGCCAAATATCCTGAACGTTCGCACCGTTGACGGTGCTGCCGATGGTCAGGGCAACTATTCCAATCGTCGAGGTGATGAGGCTGGTAACCAATACGCCCACCAAGGCAAAGGTTATCACGTCGCGAATACGATCAAAAGTCAGGCTAAAGGGGGTCACGTTTCGTAGGATATAAACTGCGAGAACAGGCCCAAGCGTATTGCCAAAGGTAATCAGCAAGATCGAGGATAAGGGCGCGCCAGTCGTGATATTGACCAGAAACGCACCGAACGCTATGCCCGGCCACAGTCGTATTCCTCCAAGGAGCATAGCAGAAAGTCCGATTGCCGAAGCGCCCCAAACAAGGGAAACATTTCCGTGAAGAATAGCAAATTGTAGGCCAAAGCGTCCCGCTACCAGATAAGCAACGGTCAAAGCGGCCAGCACAATCGGATAAGCAAACTCCCGTTTACGAATAGGAACGTGGCTTACCATCTGTTTAGCAAAACGAGATAATATAGTCAGGTTCATATCTGGCCTTTGGCTACAGTTTCGACACGCATCAATAAAGTACCAATAATCCTATGTCCAAACACAATTGTATTATGGATTAGGTGAAGAAAGATTAGGGAGTCGAACACTACCGCTATAATGACGTGATGTTTGAAAAGATTGATAGCAGGAGTATGAATCAGATGCCCGAATTTATTCCGGGATTGCAACTCAGTGAAACATTTTACCACGAGGCCGTCCGGCCCATTCTCGATACTCATTTCCCCGGATTAGCGTATAGTGCCGCGCTCGTCGGCAGCGGATCGGAAGTGCTGGGCTTCGATACGCCCATGTCCAGCGATCATCATTGGGGGCCACGCGTGCTGTTATTCCTTAACGAAACTGACTTTGCAGCCTTCAGCCAGCCCATTCATGACCAACTGGCGAATGAACTCCCGTTTACCTTTCGAAATTTCCCCACGAACTTTACTCATCCTAATCCGAATGATAAAGGCGTACAACTGTTACAGGAGTCAACGACACGACCCATTAACCATCGTGTACAGGTGATGACCCTTCAGCAGTTCTTCAAAGGTGCGTTTGCGCTGGAGTATGGTCAACCCCTTTCAGCAACCGATTGGTTGACGATTCCGTCGCAACGGCTGCGGGCATTTACGGCGGGTGCAGTATTCCATGATGCAATTGGTCTGGAAGCAATCCGCCAGCAATTCCAGTATTATCCCCATGACGTGTGGTTGTATATGTTGGCGGCAGGCTGGGCGCGCATCGGGCAAGAAGAGCATTTCGTCGGGCGAACCGGTTACGTCGGTGACGATTTAGGGTCGCAGGTCATCGCGGCAAGGTTGGTGCGCGATCTGATGCGGCTGTGCTTCCTGATGGAAAAACAATATGCGCCCTATCCCAAATGGTTCGGGACGGCTTTTTCCAAGTTGACTTGTGGTGAGCGTTTAACCTCAATTTTCCGTGGGGTGATGCTGGCGGAGTCGTGGCGCGAGCGAGAACAAAGCCTCGCACAAGCCTACGAAGCCGTTGCCCAAATGCACAATGCGCTAGGGATTACTGAAGCGTTACCCGCTAAGGTTTCCGACTTTTGGGGCAGACCTTTCAAAGTGATTCACGGGGAACAATTCGCCAGCGCGATCAAAGCACGTATTCAGGATGAAGCGGTGAAGCGTATTCCAGTCGACATTGGCTCAATTGACCAATTTTCCGACTCGACAGATTTGATTGAACATATGGAACTGCGGGGGCGACTCAAGGTGTTATATAACTAATGGTGCAACTCTAACCCCCTCACCCCAACCCCTCTCCCCCGAACTCAAGGGAGAGGGGCTTCAAAAGACTCTGGTTAAGCGCAAGCTCGATATGCAAAAAGGGGTTCAAAGGGTCAAATACTCACTTGCATACAGCGGGGTGAAATTTCGATTGATAGACCAGTTATTTTTGAGGAGTGAATCGCCATGAGCGACCCGCAAACTCAACACGAAATTGTTGAGCAGCTTGCCAATATTCAAGAGGCCGTTTCCAAAGACATCACCCGTATGTCAGATACTCAATTTTGCAACGGCACGACCGACGCATGGTCGGCATCCGATTACCTCAAGCATTTGCTCTTGAGTGTGAAGCCCGTCGCCAAAGCAATGGGTTTTCCGGCTGAGGTTTTAGAGAAGCAGTTTGACCTTTCGGGGCGTGCCTCGCGAACGTATGCCGAAGTCGTCAAAGCCTATCAGAAACGGCTGGATGAGGGCATCCGCGCCGAAGATTTTGATAAAGTCGTGCCCGTCTTCTATCGTTTTCCAGAAGGCATCACCGACGAACGGGCTTATCTGGTGCAAAGCTGGAACGAGAGCAATCAACGACTTATTGCGGCGGCGCTCAAATGGAGTGAAGCCGAGTTGGACAGCCTACAAATGCCCCACCCTGCCGTTGGTATGCTCACGCTGCGTGAGATGCTATTCTTCACCATCTTCCATAACACGCTCCACTGGCACAACATTCAACATGCCGGAGGATTATGAGGTTTTGTGGAATGGTGGTACAGGTGAAAAGTAAATTAGCGATCCGTTTTGTCCTATCTTTTGCAGCGATATGCTTACTTGTCGCGCCATACGCTGTCCAAGCCCAAAGCGGAAGCTGTGGCGTGGTGGATGCCATCGACTATCCGATTCCAACCGAGAATCTTGTCAGAGGCTATGACGATTTCGGCTTATTCCGCAAGGAGTTTGGCGGCAACCACACCGGCGTGGATCTGGACTTCGACCACTGGGGCGATCCGGTTAAGGCGGTAGCGCGGGGGTTAGTCACCTATTCGAACCCTTTGGGCTGGGATACCGAAAAAGGCGTGGTGATTCTCTCCCACGATTTCCCCGATGGCAGCCGCGCTTACAGTTTATACGGGCATGTCGAGGAAACCAACACCATCAAACTTCCAGCCGTGGGTACCTGTATTGAACGTGGACAAGTCGTCGCTGCGGTCGGATGGCCTTCGCGTGGCAGACCCCATTTGCACTTCGAGATGCGCATCATCTTACCGCGTGACGGTGGCCCCGGTTACGTGGCTAACAATCCGTTGGATGAGGGTTGGTATAACCCTTTGGATTTCGTGGCTTTATGGCGCGCGAAGTTGAGTCCGGCCTTTTTGAAGGCCATTTCATTTGATTCGGTTGCCAGTTTACCACCGACGCAGATGGATAACGGCGCGTATTTGACTGCCAGCGGCTCACTCATTAGCGCAGTCGTGCCCGATCAAGCGCTGTGGCAAATCCAAACCGACAGCCCAATCAACGGCATAGCGCCTCTTTCGGGTGATCGAGTAGTAGCACACAGCAGCAGC
>JACDGI010000038.1 GCA_013821665.1 Anaerolineae bacterium | reverse complement strand
ATCAAGACTAATTCATCTCAATCATCTGAGGGAGACTTCATGGCTCTCAGTTCCAAAATGGATACTCATATTTTGGAAAATGAGGGAGAAAAGGGTACCTGAGTAGTTACACCCTTTCTGCATATAGAGTTTTCGATCAACCAGCACCTCTTAAAGCCCCTCTCCCTTGAGTTGTGCGAAGCCTCCGTGGACGAGAGATGGGGTTTGACTTGCACCATTAGTTATTTAGATGACCGAAAAGTTGTGAGCATACATCATTGCTCCTTCGATGGTTTGGGTGTAAAACTGAGCGACTGAAATTCCTAATTTAATGGAACAAATTGATGAGTGATCGACATGCACTGATTATCGATGATGATGCTTATAGCATTCATATTATGGAAAGATTTCTGGATCAAGAGAATGTCTCTTATACCCCGGTATTAGATACTTCAAATCTCGAGAGCATCTTGCAACATTTGGAAAAAGTCGATGTTGTTTTTCTCGATCTTGAAATGCCTAAACGGGATGGTTACGAGATACTCGAAATCCTCAAAGTCTATATTGAACCCAAGGTTCCGATTGTAGCCTGCACCGTCCATACAGCAGAAATCCAGCATACTCGAAAACTGGGCTTTTTTAGCTTTGTAGCAAAGCCCTTAGACATGGATCGATTTTCAAATCAATTAAACCGTATCCTGAGTGGAGAGCCGGTTTGGGAAGCGCGTTAGGGTTTGTGCTGGCAAATATTCAAAATGTTGCATATTTCCGCCGAATTGGCAGGCGGATGTGAGGAAGAGAGGCGAAGATTGGTTTCGCGTGACTCAATCGTAGAGTAATCACCCATTGCCATAACACATTCTGACTTAAAATAAATATATTACGATCCACTTTTTTCGGGCGAAAGGTGACTGCTATGCAAAAGATTATCGGGTTTGCGCTGTTCATTATGTGCTGCGTAGGCTTGTTGCCCGCTGCTGCCAATGACGACAGTGCTCCGCTGGTTCAACAGGTACAGGTCTTCGTCGATAGTGCATTCACCCGCGTCGTACCCTTGCCAGATGCCAAACCAACCGCCTCTGTCTTTGAAGGCGATGTACTGGAAGCAATAGGCCGCAATGCGGATGGCACATGGTTTGAAGTGCGCCGACGCAACCATGCCTACAGTTTAGGTTGGATTTCGACCAAAATGGTCAGCAACAACTTCAATATTGAGTTTCTTCCCTTAACTGATTCAACCACCGGCATCACTGGTTCCGATCCTATAGTGGAAAGTAATTTTGCCGCTTATATCAATATTGAGTCCGCTTTGCGAGGTGGCCCATTTGCCAAATCACCCCGCATTGGCATTGTGCCCTTCGGTGTCGTCATCCCGGTTATGGCCCGAAATTGGGATGCTACCCGCATACAAGTCAATTATTTAGGAGTGGCCGGTTGGGTGTCCGCATCAAATCTGCGCCCCTCCTACGATTTCATGCAAATTCCTGTCGCGCCCGGTTTGCCACCACCGCAAAATCTTGAAGTGCAAGTCATCCCGCCTGAAATCCAATTGGCACAACTGAACCGCTTGCGCGATTATTTGATGCCTCAAAATTAACTGGCCATCGATCTCGAATCATTCTGGTATGGCGTGGTCGATGGCAGCATTTTGCCCTGCAACCCGCCCACAAGTGTTGCCTCATACATCTATACTTCGCAAGATGTACGCGAACTGCCCGAACTGCGCCGCTTCGTCCCCCGCATTGATGAAGGCATCCAATTACTGAACGATTCAATTGGCATCCTTCAGAATTGTGGCGCAATTAACCTTGATTCAGCACTTCAAGCCCGCAATGCTGCCACCAACGCCAAAATTATCTTGAGTAATGGCCTATTTCAACTCAAAGACCTCGAAAAGAACGTCATCCATTGAGGCCGACTATGAAGCCGGCTTCTCAAATGTGCCTCCGGTTTGCAGCAAACAGACTTGCTGCCATGTATAACGCGGAACTTCATTAGACCAATAGGGCGCAGCCTGCCATGTATATGTTCCTGCCTCAGCCGGTAGATATTCGAATTCAATCGTAGCGGTCGTTGTTTCGCTGTCAAATGATGTACGAAATCCTGTAGGTGAAATGACAAGCACGCTATATACATTTGCGCCAGTCAACCCCGGATAGGTTACACTGAGCGGCGCATCTTTGGCTATAGAATTACCAGACTGCCCGAATGAGCCAGTCCACTGGCTGCAAACATCACTGGAAAGATCAAATTCTTCTGGTACCCTTCCATTACGATCACGCGGCAGCAGCATTTCACCCTGTAGGGGAATTGCATTGAATGGCACACTGGTACGAAGCAGGCGCGCATAAATCCACCCAATCCGATCTCCAAATCGAATCTGCAACCACTCCATACTATCCCATCTATAGTAAAAATAACCCACCCGTCCCAAGACCACTACCGACGCATCAAGCGGCAATTGACCAATACTGTCATACGCAAAATCTGGGCCAATGCGCACGTCGGCACGATCAACCGAGACCAAGCCATAAATCGTATCGTCAGGCTGGGCGTGGACACCAGCCACCACGCCCAATATCACAATCAACATACACACGATTTTGCGGATCATAGTGCCCTCAACTATTTCTTTTTTGACTATATCATTATAATTGAACCCCGCAAATCATCAGGGAATCATTGAGAAATCGTTGCTGTGTCGTAGGGTAGATTTCCATTAGGATAGAAGTAAATAACAATTGCTCAAAAAAGGATTTTTGAATGAGACGAGTATTCATACTCTCCACCGTCCTCGTCTTACTGTTGGCGGCTAGTCTTGCGTTAGCCCAAAACACCCCTGCGCCACAAAAGTCATTTGAGGTTGTCACTGAACTTGGACGTGCCTTACCGCGCAATATTGTCTATGAACCAAAATTTGAACACATCGTTATGGTTGACGCTTATAACCGGCTGGTGATGGTGAATGCCCTGAACTTCCAAACTTTATATACCTTACATGACTCTGGTAGTTACAACGATTTGGCCTTTAGCCACGACGGACGTTGGTTCGCACTCGCTATCAATAATGACATCGAACTTTTTGATACGGCTACTGGTAAACTCGCCTCGCAAATCACCGATCCGGGTGCGGCGATTGATATACATGGACCGTTGACTTTCTCCGCCGATGATAAGCTGCTAACATTTTATGGCACACATCCAGCGCCGCAAGCGCTCCGTCGCTATGAAAACGACACAACCGAAACCCCGTGGATTTGGGATTTAGCCGCAGCCCGTAATGAAGGTCGATCCACTTTCCCCGGAAAAGTCGAAGCATGGCAGTTCTTCGATTACCGCTTTGGCTTCGTCTTAGCGCCTGACAGCCGCATCGTCGCTGCCTTGCCGGGACGACTGAATATTCTTGATGCCTACACATTAGACGTGCTTTTTGAAATCCCCACCGACCGCTATGAACAAGATCCCCTCTTCCTTTGGTTCAGTGTGTTGGATGGTAAAGTCTATGTGTATACTCGTACCGGAAAGTTACTTCAAGTCGATACCCAGCGCGGTCTGCTCGCCGAACTTCCTCTCCACATGTGCTTACAGGATACCTTTGTAAATTCCGACGGCACGACATCCGGGACACCATCTGGCTGCCTATCACAGCGTAATCCGGCTGATGTTCCCGGCCTCGAAATGAGTCCATTGGCAACCGAAATTGGTGCACCAAGCACGACATCAGAGAATGCCTTGCTGCGTGCCCTGCTGGGTGATCGCTACAGTCAACAATGGAACAACCGTCCTCTGACCATCACCCTGATGGACTTCGTTTACGACCCCACGGGTAACGATACCTCTGGCTTACAAGCACTGGTCTACATGTACGATGAAAAATATAAGGCTGGCATTTTTAAGCTCACGAATGCGTACCGCATTCAACAAATGGTATTGAACAAAGAGCATGATCAGGTCATGCTGCGCCGCAATACCGATTCTGGAGGCGAGCGGGTTGAATTCTATAATCTGTCCAAAGGCCAACTGTTAGGAAATATCACGCCTGCTACGCGCGACATCGGTGCTTATTCTTTCCTTCACAAAAACCGAATCCTTGCCTACGACAATACAGGCAGTATCATCATCAGTGACTTCCAACGTTTTGATGCCGCGACCTATAAAGTGTTGACCGAAGACCTCCGTTACTCTACGCGGTTCGACCAATTCTTCTTTAGTCCCGACAATAAGAATGTCGTGACTCTCGCGGGGAATGAATGGCGTCTGTGGGATGTTGATAGCGGGCAGGTGATCCGCCGCGAAGTGCTGGCGTTACGTGGATCTGTCATTGCTACTGCCGCCAGCGGTTATCGATTCCTGACGCAGTTCAACACAAACGATTCAACTGGTGTTGAAGTCTTAGATGTCAATTCCGGTGAAAAACGGAGCATGACATTCCAATCCCTTCCCGGACGCGGTATAGACCAAATCATACCCAGCCCCGATTGGGAACACTTCCTCATCATATATGCTACCAATACCTTCGGCCCTTACGCACCCGGCAACGAAATTGCCCTCTATAGCTTGAAGGATGGGCAGCTCTGGTTCATGGTCGGAGACGACTTGCCCCCACCCGATGGTCGCTACTATGGATGGGCTGACCCACAAACCGCCTATATATACGGGGAAGGCTCGACTAATGAAATCCCTAAGCGTGTCTTCGGTTCCAACTTTGCCCCAAGTGGTGTACCCGCCTGTCTTGTCGACGCATTCCCCGATAAACATGACTTACTCAGCGAAGCATGGTACAACGGCACACTGCACCTGCGCGTTGATGAAGTAGAACAATTAGGGCAAGTTCTATGTGCGAAGCTTTCCCAATCGGGTAATAGCACTACTTTGCCAGCGATTTCTGCTGATCTTGTTCGGCTCACAGTCACTCCCGTCGTCATCGCTGGCATACCGGAGTGCATCACCCAACATTACGCAGAACAGGCTGCTTCATACGCCGATGATTGGCAGAAGATGATCGCTGGACTGAACCCGGAACAGATAATGGAAATGGAGCAAATCGTTTGTGAAAGTTTGCCCACTCCTTCCAAGAGCACTTACGTGGACAATGGTGTATACACTCAACAGACCATTATGATTGATGTGAAGTCTTGTGAACGGCTCAACGGTTCATACAACCCGCCGGCTAATCCTGTTCCGCTTGACCCTATCCGTGACGAATACTATCGCACAACACAGCATGAATTAGGCACATTTATTCTCAGTCCTGATCAAAAACTTGTCGCCGCTTCCAGTCTACCCGGCGAATTGGTTATTTTTCGCCTGATGACACCCTATAAAACCATGCTCTCATGGGGAACAGCCACCGCTGCGGCAAAGTACGATGCCGAAAATCGCATCGCTGTTTTGCCCACCACGACCCCTACCTATAGTCCAATCGGCACGGCTCAGCCCACTTTAACACCCACAGTCACACCCACTCCGCCGCCTCGCCCAGAAGAAAAAGTCCATGAGTCGGTGGCCGATCAATCTGAGCAAATATGCCCGACATCCGTCCTCTATTCTTTAGATGCTTTACCGGAAGGCTACAGCCCCACAGGACGAATCGTTGTACCTATTCAAGGCGGATCTTTGTGGACAATCCAACCTGAAAATGGCAAACGTATCTCTGACGAAAAGCTGCCCGTATGCGGTGGTAACTTGAACCAGTGTACTTTCTCACCGGATAACCAGTGGATACTTATCAATGGTATCAATGAAGTATTTGTTGTTCGCCCGGATGGCTCGGACGCTCGCGTCTTATTCGACAAGTCCAAACCGCCCTATAAATATCGGATACCGGACTTAAGCTGGTCAGGGGCAAACACCTTAGAATATAAAGACTATGGCCCCATCCCCGATGATCCTGATGGCCGGTATGGTTACTTATACTTCCGCGATATTCTTGGTGTGTTCCCCGACCCCAAGCCGTGGGCACCCGAAAAGATGATTATCCGCCAGCAGCCCGGACAATTGCTTAGTCGTCAACCCGGTGGACAGCTGACATTGGCCGAGCTTACCTTCAGTACGGGTGTGAACACCGGCTATCAATATTATCTGTACAATACCGAAACCAAAGACGCATCTTACTTTGCGCGGCTGGCTGACTATCCTGAACAGCAGTTAACAGCCTTCTGGCATCCGCTTGGAGACCGACTCTTCTACCATTATCCAGTTCCAACAGGGGTTAAACCGGTGTGGTATCAATACCAACCTGCGACCAACGAGCATCGGCTTCTAGGTGATCTTATCGGCGGTGTCTGGTCGACGGATGGACGTTATACCGCCTACTCTACCAATCAACGCTCGCAGCATATCGGCGTTTGGGACAGTCAAACTGGCCTGAACCGCACCTACTGCATCCCTGAACTCGTGGGGCGTGTTTACAATGGTCAATTTCATTGGTCGCCCGACAGTCGGTACCTTGCCCTTCAGGCGCAACTCGCTAAGGATGAAAATATCGCAGGTGTTGGTCAGCATACGTTAGTTCTCGACATTGCCACTGGTGCGGTTGTGGATGTGATGACCGGAGCAGGAGATATAGTCGTTTGGATGAGAAATCCCGGTTCATATGGAACTGGAGGTTAAATCATGAAACACATCATTCTCTGCCTTACAACATTGTTGTTAATAATTATTGCTGTCCCGGCACTGGCTCAAGATGAAGCAACACCGGAAGCCCCATCCTATCTGGCTTATGTCACCACTCAAGATTTCGTCACGCTCCGCGAAGGGCCGGGTACTGCCTTCAAACGCCTCGATATTATACCCTCTAGCACTACCCTACCCGCTATCGGGCGCACCACTGATGCCAGATGGATTCAGGTCATTTATGGTGAAATGCGTGGCTGGATTGCTGCCCGCTGGCTGGTTTGGAGTGGCTCCATGATCGCTTTGCCCGCTGACGGCGTTAATCCCGCACCCTTCATTCGTCTTATTCGCCGCCAAATTACCGTCACTGACAGCATGGTGATCTTCAACCAAGTCAATTACCTTCCCGGTCAACGGGTAACATTCACTACACCGTCTGCCACTGTCGAAGTTACTGGAAGACTCGGATCAGGAACCGAGTTCTGGTTACAATTTTTCTACAACGGTCAATATTATTGGGTCGGTATGTGGAATCTCAGATATAACGTTCCGGGTTTGACTTTTTATAATGTCCCCGATGCCGGTTACGTTTATCCCTTTGGTCGCATCTATGAAAAACTTGTCGATTATTATCGGCGTGCAATCAACACCTATGGAGTCATTAAAAACATCTGGTCAGATTTGGCGAGTGGCACAACCGCAAGTTGTAACTTTGTTCCGAAATTAGCCACCTCACCAGAAATCATGCCATCTGAACTCGAAAATGAGGCCATCTTAATACCTTCTATGCGGTCGCTGCAAACAGCCATCGAAAATACCAATTCGGCCATCACCCTATTCAAAAATGCCTGCAATCAGGAAGGGCAAAATCGTTTTCTCACCACCGAAACCGTAAATCAGGCCTTAGATTTTCTGGAAATAGCGCGTCGCAACTTTAACCTGTTATCGGATGTGCTGCCACCGACTGCCAATCGCGACCCTGCATTTAGTAACTAACAGCCGTTATAGAAAAGCATTTATGCTGCTCAGCCATGTCGTGCGTAGTCGATGATGTCAGCCAGCTTGGCGGTTGCTAACCCGATGAGCCGGTCACCACCCGCGTAGTAAAACCAGACTTCATCTCCAACGATGTTGTTTGAGCAGCTAAAAATGACACGATTGACATCACCTTTGAGTTCCCACGTTTCAAGTGGTTCCATAATATTACCAATTGGACGATGAATCACCTTGGTGGGATCTTCAAGATCCAGAAGCGCCACCGAATGGCGATAGGTTAATTCACTGGTGCTGCTATACCCGTGATAGAACAGCAACCAGCCAAATTCGGTCTTGATGGGGAGACCGTTAGCACCAATGCTAAGGGCATCCCACCAGCTATTTTCAGCGCGAGGTGGCATCAGAACCTGATGGTTATCCCAATTGTGCATGTCTCGGCTAAATCCAATCCAGATGTGGCGATTACGGCGATGCAGGATCACATAACGTCCGCCAATTTTTTCAGGGAACAAGACATGATCTTTATTCTCTGCACGTTCCAGCGGGCCAACGTCTTCCCAAGTGATTAGATTTTCAGAACGGGCGATCATCGGGAAGTAACTATTAACACCGTAAGCCGTGTAGGTCATGTAAAAGATACCATCCAGCGGAGTCACACGGGGGTCTTCGACACCACGATAATCTTCACGACCATTATGAGGCGCGAGAACTGGCTGTTCCAGACGGTTCCAATGCAATCCATCCACACTGACGGCATAACCAATGCGTGACACATAATCGTGCCCTTGGGCACGGAAGTGCATGTGGAACAAGCCATTATGCTGGGTTACAGCCGCGTTGAATACGTTCTTTGCCTCCCATTCATGGAACGGATTGGGATACAACAGCGGATTGTTCGGATGACGTTGAAGTTTGACCATATTCATCATTTTCCTTGGGGGCGATTTAGGTACTGTTAAGCTGGTATTAGGCTTGGGTGTTTTTTTCATTGGTGATTTTGCCAATCATAGTGTCACATATCAAGGTAATCAACGGGACATCAGCCCGCTTGAAATCTGGATTTTGGAAATCGATATGGACGATTGCCATATCCCGCCCATCAGTCGATTACCCTAGGCAATAGGCTCTTGCCCACTCAATCCAGCTTACTTTTGTAGTGGGGCTGTTGAGGCCCTTTCGATTAAACGAACCGAGATAATCAAATTAGTGGGAGCCAACGTTGGTTCCACCAGCAAAGCCAGTAGACTGCGTGACGCTTCCGCCCCTAATTGCTTTTTGGGAATATTCACCGTCGTCAATGGGGGATCATTGTGCGTCGCCCAATCAATATCGTCAAACCCCACTACCGAGAAGTTTTCAGGCGTGTTGAGTCCATATGTCCGTGCGGCACGAATCGCACCAATCGCCATCGAGTCATTAACGGCGCAAATGGCTGTGATGTCTGGTGTTTGAGCAATTAATTTTTTAAAGGCTTCGTAGCCGGATTCAATCGTTGTCAAATCCGCATAAATAGTTGGCTTCGCTAAGCGAGCTTCATCTAAAGCATGCCAATATCCCTCCACACGTCGCCTATTACTGAGCCAATGTGTTGGGCCGGAGAGAATCCCAATCTTCTGATGACCGAGTTCGATCACATGGCGAGCTGCTTGATACGCGCCGCCTTCGTCATCACTGTTAATACTATGAACTTGCGAATGTTCAAGTTGGTTATCAACCAACACCACCGGTATCCCCGAACGACTCATCGCGACAACGAAACTGCGGCTAATATCAGGGCCAGCCAAAATCATGCCATCAATGCGACGTTGGCGGGTAAACCGAAAGTGCTTTGGGTTATTCAGAACATCGTCGGTAATGGTTGCATAAGTGAGATGATAATCTGAGTCGGCGAGTGCCTGTTCCGCACCACTCATAATCTGACCATAGAATGGGTCATTCTGAGCAAGTAAACCGGGCTTTTCATGGATAAAAAAACCAAGTGCAAAGGTTTTTGAGGTTGCTAATCCCCGTGCGCGATAGCGTTTGGGGCAAAGTTCATCTCGTGGGCTTTTTCGAGAATACGCGCTCGCAGCCCATCACCCACGCCGGGACGATCATTCAGTGCCCGCGATACGGAAGCAATTGATATATTCAATTCTTTGGCAATTATTTCAATAACAGATGACATTAATGAACTAACATAATATTTGCGTAAACGCTTACGTTGAAGATAAAATAGTTATGAGCGTTTGTCAAGCATTTGAAAAAATCGCCAAGCAAATTCGAGCGAAAGTAGTTATTTGAAGTATTGAGAACATTGCGCCAGTTTAGTTAGAAACTATTTTTCAGACGAATAAATATGCGATTTACACGTAATCCCTAAACCCATCTCATTAAGCCTTCTGATTTCAAAGTGTCGCTAAACAATTTTCAGGAATTCCACGCCGAGAGCTTATTTCTTTCAGGTGCTGAATTCACACATGAAACTGACAAATGATTGACACCTAGGCAAAAAAGGCAGCGATCCAATCACCGAAAAAGACGATTGTGTTCATCGATTCCAGTAAATTGGGTATTCAATCAGTGACACCCGTCATGCGACCATATAATATCGTTGTACTTATTGTGGGCGATGCTGCGCCTGTTCTGGAAGAAATGAGACGACACGGCGTTGCCATTCACTTAGTTTCATAACTGAATGGCATCGTTGGGATTGAAAAAGGAAACAAAAATGTCTTTAGTTCTTGGTATTGACGGTGGCGGAACAAATACGCGATGTTTAGTTGTTGACACAAAAATGCAAGTGATCGGTGTGGGTAACAGTGGTGCTTCCAAGCCTGACGCAATCGATCACGCAACGGGTATCAAACATCTACATCGTGCGATTTATGATGCGTGTAAAGAATGTGGCATTGATGCTATTGATACCGTTTTTGTCGGTATGGGCGGAGTTATTTCAGACACAGATGCCAATATTGTACGCACAATGTTGGACGGACTTGAATTCAAGACAGGAATCCCTATTGGCATTGACCACGATATAAGGATCGCTTTAGCAGGTGGCCTCGCAGGCAAACAAGGAATAGCCTTAATCGCAGGCACTGGGTCATCGTGCTATGGACGTACTTCAGCGGGTAAAACATGGCGTTGTGGAGGATGGGGATACTTAATTGACGATTTAGGCAGCGGTTTTTATTTGGGGCAGCAAGCGCTCATGGCAGTCACGCAAGCGGCAGATGGGCGTGGTTCAGCAACAGCCTTAACAAAATCGGTTTTAGAGACATTAGGTCTGACCGACTTAAACCAGCTTATGAACCGTGTCTATTATCCCCATGCAGCTATTGGGGCGATTGCCTCATTGGCACCATTGGTACTGGAATTATCGTCTTATGATCCCATAGCCCATACGATAGTTGTTAATGCCACAAAACACCTTGCAAATTTAGTGATCACCACCGCCAAGCAGCTTGATCTTCAAAACGAAGTTAATGTTGTTGCGGTAGGTGGTGTAGTGACATCAAGTGAATCTTTTCGGCAGCTCCTCGAAGCCGCTATCAAAGAACAACTCCCAACCGCAAAACTGCAATTGCCAGTCGCGCCTCCTGTAGTCGGTGCTGCTATTCTGGCCTTTGAACAAATTGGTCTGACACCATCACTATCTGATTTGAACCACTTAAGCGAAACATTGTCGCTGAGCATGTGACACTCTTCTGATAAAAATAGTGTGTGAGATAGACTGCCTAACTTCATCATAATTGGGGTCAAAATGGATATTCAGAATAAACCAAGACGACAAATCGCTTCCCAAAAGCACGAGCAATTGGCCGAGGGGCAGTATGATATTTATCCAGCATTCCCAATTGGTACGCAGAAAATCAGTTCTGGATACCAACAACTAGCCGCTCAATTGGCCGATCAACGGCGCGTGATTCTTGATGGATACGGTGGCGTAAACTGGGTCGAAGTCCGCCAGCAACTTGATCAAGCCCTCAAACAATTAGGCATCAACACGCAGTGGATCAATATTGACGGGGTATTACGTACAGAAGATCAAATCGAGGCACTAACACAACCCTTTATGGGCGGTGACGACCCCATATTTGGAACACTCTTCACAGGAACCCTCACTGATTTCTTCGATCCAGCCAAATTGAGTGCCTTATCTCAAGCCTACACGACGAATCCATCTGGCATATCGCTGGTCATCATTTATGGCTGCGGAGCGGCACTGAGCGGCTTGGACGGCTATTTAGTCTATATTGACGTTCCGAAACATGAAATCCAACTACGCTCTCGTGCCGGAACAATATGCAACTTGGGTTTATCAACACCATTATCGCCAAAGGTTATGTATAAGCGTTTTTATTTTGTCGATTGGATTGCACTCAATCAACACAAAGCCACCCTACTACCAACCATCGACCTTATGGTGGATGGGCAAGATACTGGGTCGCCCGTATTTTGTAGCGAAACTACACTGCGACAGGCACTCCACGATATCAGTCGTAATTATTTCCGGGCGCGTCCGTGGTTTGAACCGGGCGTTTGGGGAGGCCAATGGATCAAGCAGCATATCCCTCAATTACCACAGGACGTTCCAAATTATGCGTGGTCATTCGAGTTAATCGTGCCCGAAAATGGCTTGATGTTAGAAAGTGACGGCAATCTGCTGGAAATCTCATTCGACTGTTTGATGATACAAGAAGAAGTAGCCGTCCTAGGCGAAGCCGCTGCTCGCTTTGGGCGAGAATTCCCTATCCGCTTTGACTTCTTAGACACGGTCGATGGCGGCAACTTATCAATCCAATGTCATCCACGACCTGACTATATGAAGCAACATTTTGGTCACAATTTCACACAGGACGAAACCTATTACATTCTCGATTGCAATGCGAATGCCAAAGTCTATTTAGGCTTTGTAAAAGACGTTGACCCTGATCTGTTCAGCACACAATTAGAAAATAGTTTCAAGCAATCGGTTCCCATTGAAATTGAGCAGTTCGTCAATGTGGAATCCGCTGATAAACATGATTTGTTTCTGATCCCAAACGGTACGATTCATGCAGCCGGTGAAGGCAGTCTTATCTTAGAAATCAGTGCGACTCCCTATATTTTCACCTTCAAAATGTATGACTGGGTACGCTTAGGCTTAGATCATCAGCCGCGTCCACTCAATATTGACCGTGCCCTAGAGAATTTGTACTTTGAACGTCAAGGAGAATATGTCCAACAAAAATTAATTAGTAAACCGGTTTTATTGGAACAAGGCGAGGGTTGGACATTGACACATTTACCAACCCATGCCGAACACTTTTATGATGTCCACCGTTTGACACTTGATCCTGCCAGCAGCATATCCATTCACACCCATAACCAATGCCATATTTTGAGCTTAGTCGAAGGAAGTAGCATTCGCGTCGAAACCGAAAATGGCCGTCAGACTTCATTCAATTATGCTGAAACATTTGTCATTCCAGCAGCAGCCAATAGTTATCGGCTAATGAATCCAACCGATAGACCGCTTATGGTGATTAAAGCATTTGTGAAATCACACCCTGATAGTTTGAATAAGAAGTGATCGCATCGTTGGCGTAGCCGATCAAAATGGGCTTCCTAGAATTCACGGCTTCGACCAATTTGGTTTTTCCCAATAGTTATGCTGGTTCAAGTGCTGCACGCCGTTGTCGCTAGCACTTATTAGCTTGCATTTATAACTTGCCAAGATGATATTATTTCCAAGCGTTAACTCGAATATGGCCTACTATAAAAGTCATAGGCATCTTGATGCGCCGATTATACTCAAATACGGAGAATTTTTAGAAATTATGCTCAACCAAGATCAACTTAAAGTTTTGCAAACGGTCGTGAATATTATCATCCCCGCTGATGACGATCCCGGCGGTTGGGAAGGTGGCGTTGGCGATTATCTCTTACATCAGTTCGAGGGCGATCTCAAGCACATGCTCGCAATTTATGAACAGGGTTTAATGGCGCTGAACGCAGAAGTCAAAACGGTCACAGGCAAGTCTCTCGACGAGCTTGATCCACAGGCGCAAGAAGCCTTCATGGCGGCTATTGAGCAAGGACAAGTCCAAGAAACGTGGCCTGTCGATCCAGCACCGTTTTTTGCCATGTTAGTCCAACACTGCGCGGAAGGCTTCTACAGCGATCCGGGTAACTACGGCAATCATGACCGCGCCTCTTGGAAAATGATCGGCTTCGAGGTGACGCGATGACTGACCAAGCAGCGATAAATACGCATTACGATGCCATTGTGGTAGGGTCGGGCGCAGGTGGCGGCATTGCTGCTGGATTACTCGCTGAGTCCGGTAAAAAAGTCCTGCTATTAGAACGTGGGCAAGCGCTGCGATTTGCCGATGTGGGGCGCGATCATTTGCGCAATCAGCGGCTGTCGCAGTATGGGCACAATGCTGGCCCTAATATAGACGGCAACCCGCGCACGGGTGAAGAGGGACGAGTCATTCGCCCACATGAAAACGGCTATCAGAATAACGCGGCGGCTTTCGGCGGCGGGACCCTCGTTTATGCGGGGCAAGCATGGCGCTTCATGCCGCAAGACTTTCAGATGGCGAGTATTTACGGTGTACCGGAAGGCAGTTCGCTGGCGGATTGGCCTATCCGTTACGAAGATCTGATGCCCTATTATGAGCAAGCCGAATGGAATATCGGGGTGTGCGGCGACCATCAGCATATGACGCACTTACCGGCGTATGAGAAGTCCTACCCCATGCCACCGCTGGAGCTATCACGTAAATCAACCGTATTTCGTGAGGGCTTGCAGCGTTTAGGCTGGCAGGATCTCCCCATGCCGCGCCTGATCAACTCCGTACCTTACAATGGTCGTCCAGCCTGTGTTCACTGCCAACACTGTGTCGGCTTCGCCTGTCCGGTTGATGCCAAGAATGGCACGCAAAACACCATGATTGAGCGAGCGCTTGCCAGCGATAACTGCACCTTACTCACCGGAGTGATGGTTCGCCAATTGACAGTCGATAGCAGTGGACATGTGACTGGTATCAGTACGATTGACGATACAGGTAACGTTCACGATTTCACGGCATCGGTGGTGGTGTTAAGCGGTGGTGCAGTCGAAACCGCGCGTCTGCTGCTCAACTCCGCCACGACTCAGGAGCCAAACGGCATTGGCAATAACAGCGATCAGGTGGGAAGGCATTTGCAAGGCCATTATTACCCCGGCGGAATCGGACTGTTCGAAAGTGACCTTTATGATGGGTTCGGGCCGGGAGCTGCCATCGCCACCTGCCAGTTCAACCACGGCAATGACGGCATCGTGGGCGGCGGCATGTTAGCCGATGATGATATTCTGCTGCCGATCATCTTTTGGAAGCGCAGCCTACCGCCTGACCTTCCCAAGTGGGGTCATGCCAACAAACAATTCATGCGCGAAAATTACCACCGTGTCAGTGATATTCGCGGCCCTGTGCAGGAGATTCCCAGCCCGGATGGACGCGTTACCATCGATCCACAGGTTCGAGATCGTTATGGGATTCCAGTGGTTCATCTCTCCGGCACGACGCATCCTGAAACGCTGCGCACGGCTCGCTTTATGCGCGAACGAGCTAAGGAATGGTTGCAAGCATCGGGCGCGGTCAAAATCTGGAGTACAGAGCCTGAATTGTCACTATCGGGCGGACAACATCAGGCGGGAACCTGCCGCATGGGTGACGATCCACAAAGCTCAGTGGTTGATCGTTGGAGCAAGGTTCATGGACATGACAACTTGTTCATCGCGGATGGTTCCGTGCATGTGACCAACGGCGGCTTTAATCCGGTGTTGACGATCATGGCACTGGCTTGGCGCACCACAGAAAATATTATCAAAACTTGGTAATGGAGTCAGGGATTTCGTAGCGCAGGAGGACGTTGTCGGAGTCTTCCCACCTGCGGGTGTCGATGAGCCGCAGTGATGCGGAAGTCTTGCCCTCGAAAACAGGAGTGCCTTGACCTAAGATGCGGTTGCCAATCAGTAAATGGATCTCATCAACCAGATCATGTGCTAGCAGATCGTTCCAGAGGGTTTTGCTACCGGTGATCAAAATATCTTTGCCCTCTTGGCGTTTGAGTTCGGCAATCTGTTCATACGCATCTCGACGCTTGATGATGCGAACATCCTGCCAGTTTCCCGTCAGCGTATCTGAGACGACAATGCCCTTGACGTGCTTGCCCGCTTTGGATAAATCACGTTGAGCGTCTGTGAATTCGTCTGAGTCAGGATTCTCCGCGACCTTCGGCCAGAAACCTTGGAACAGCTCGAAGGAAACACGGCCCATAAGATGCACATCGGCTGTACGCAGCAGTTCGGTATTATAGGAGTCGAAGACATCGCCCATCATTGGGAACATGACCGAAACATCATTACCTAAACCTGTGAAAAATCCATCCAATGAGATGACGTTGTAGACAATGATTTTCCGCATGACTGTTCTCCTTAAGATTTTTTGAGAGTGGGCTTATAGCAAGCAAGGATGTTGCCGGAACCTTGCCATGTACGCGTGCTGAGCAGCTTGAGCGATACCGGCGGACGACCCTCAAACACCGGTGTGCCTTCGCCTGCAATCAGCGGGAAAATGGTCAGGTGCAGTTCATCTACCAGATCATGAACCAGCAAATCATTCCACAGCATCCGGCTCATAAACATGAAGATGTCTCGCCCCGGCTGCTGTTTGAGCGTGGCAATCTCCTTGTAGGTATCCGCCCGTTTGACGATGCGTGTCGTATCCCCCCAAGGGACTAAATCCTCTTGAGTAATATGATCCGAAACCACAATTTTTTCGATGTTCTTCTGGAGTTGTGCTATCTCATGGCGGATCACGCTGATGGTAGGATCATTCGGTACACCCGACCAATATTCCTTGTTGCCCATAAATGAGGTACGACCACTGAAGATCAAGGTGTCAGCGGCACGCATCCGTTCGGCATTGTAGTAATCGAAGTTTTCGTCACCCGCATAGTCTTCGTGGAAATAATCAAACAGCGCGTTGAGATTACGGTCTTTCCCTTCGTAATAACCATCCAAGGACATGAGGTTACTGACAATCAATTTTCGCATGATCGGCTCCATCGACATCAAAATCTGACGTTCTATAAAACAATAGTAGCTTTAAGTGTTGGTTGTGTGATCCACCCAAAGGCGTATTCACGATCCTCTGCGGTGGTATTGTGGTGGTAGAGGCTTAGAGCAGGTTGAGTTTTTGGGCTTGTAGGATAGCTTGTGTGCGATTGCTGACATTCAGCTTGCCATAGATATTGCGTGTATGGACTTTGACAGTCGCCACCGAAATGAACAACTTTTGGGCAATTTCAGCATTCGAGCAGCCATCACCCAGCAGATGCAGCACATCGAACTCGCGCGGGCTAATCCGTTCGACCAGCGTTTGATTGGTTTCCTCATGCGATAAATCATCTTCAAGGGCAACATCCTGAAGTGCCTCTTTGATAGCCTGTTCGAGCGACATACTGTTCCCCACTGCCCAAGCTGCGTTAAAGGCTTCGTCGCCCAATTGAGGACGCAAAGCAGCCAAGGCGGTATCAAACATATCGACCAGTGTGGCAATACGTGTATTGTATGAACCCGATTCAAGTGCCACATTCACTGCACCTAATAACCTTGCTGCCCAATCCCGTTTCCCTTGTGCGGCAGCGATGCTGGCAATCCCCGCCAGCGCAAAAATCACGAGGTTATCGCGTATGCCGAGTTCTTGTTCAAGGCGCACCGTTTCTTGAAAAAGCGCCAGAGATTTAGCAAAACGGCCTTGAGAGCGCTCGACTTCCGCCAACATCTCAAGCGGATGAGCGACCCCGCGCACATCCTTTATTTCACGAAAGAGCTTGACACTTTCCTGATAAAGTGGAATCACCTGCTCCGGCTGATGATTTTGGCTCCACAACGTCACCCCAATGAAACACAAATCCCATGCCGTCGCATTTTTATCACCCGCCAGACGATCCCCTGCCAGTGCCTGCTCTAACAGGTTGGCTGCATAAGCGTAATTGTGCTGGTCAATAGCACAACCGGCTAATCGTCTAAACGTATGGCTGAGACCGGGCGCGTCGTTCAGTTCGCGGAATAATAGCAAACTTTCTTCCAGCATAACCGCCGCTCGATCTGTATCTGGTTCAGTGAAATATGCAGTCGTAGAAAGTGCCCACGCGAGGCTCCAACGATCACGGGTCAAACGGGCTAAACTTAACGCTTCTTGCGCCCATAGGGTAGCTTGCGGCTCATAAGCGAGTTGACCGGCTAGTTCAGCCACACGATCAAGCGCTTTAGCGTGTACTAAAGGTGATACATCACTACTCATCGCTAAAAGTTTGCTCAGCCAGCTTACCCCTTCATTGAGGTAGCCGCGCATCTCCCAGACCCAGCGCAACGCCCCGGCGATTCGTAATCCCTTCTCCGCTTCGTCATTGGCTAATGCCCATGTGAGCGCCGCCCGCAGGTTATCCATCTCCACTTCCAGCCGGTCATACCACATGACCTGCTCACGACTATAAGCGTGGGATTCTCCGGCTTCTGCCAGCTTCATAAAGGTGTCAAGGTGTTCTTGGGCGGTCGCATAGCTTTGATTATTCTCACCGAGTTTTTCACCCGCATACTGCCTCAGCAGTTGGTGTAAATCGTAACGATCTGTCGAGATCATCCGCAGCAAAGATTTGTCAGCCAGACTTGCCAGCACAGACAGCCCTGCTCCGGCGATTTCGGCGGCGGCCTCTAAATCAAAGCCGCCGTGAAAGATGGAGAGTCGCATCAGTACTGCTTGTTCGTCTACTGGAAGCAAACTCCATGATTGCTGAAAAACCACGCGCAAACTGCGATGACGTTCCGGCACATTACGCAAAGGTGTCGTCAGAAAATCGAGATTACTCGCTATGCGTGCCGCAATTTGCTGGCAGGACATGACACGCAGCCAACCCGCCGCCAATTCCAATCCCAGTGGCATCCCCTCAACTTGGCAGCAAATCGACCGCACAGCTTGAAGATTATCCTCCAGCGAAAATGAATGCTGTATTTGCCGTGCCCGCTGAACAAACAACTGCACCGCACTATAATTTTCCGGCGCGTCTGCAAAGGGTGCTGCCGGATAAGGCAAACCGTTGACCGCAAAAATCCACTCTTCACGCAGGTTCAATCGTTCACGAGAAGTTGCGAGAATTTTTAGATGAGACGTGGCTTGCAATAGATTGGATAAGTAACCGACACCATCTAATAAATGCTCAAAGTTATCCATGATCAACAACATGTGTTTGTCATGGAGATAATTTTTGATTTGTGAAAATGGTTCTTCGGAACCAAAGAAAGGAATTTCGAGCGCGGCACCCATTGCTGCCAGCAAGAAATCCGCTGAAGCCACCGGAGCGAGCGCCACAAATGAAATTCCATCAGCAAAATAAGGTTTTTGGTTCATGGCAGCTTGGATGGCGAGGGTCGTCTTGCCAATACCACCGGGGCCAACCAACGTCAGCAACCAGCAAGTGGAATCAGCCAATAACGCCGTGATCTCGTTGAGTTCATGGTCACGCCCAATGAATGTCGTAGGCTGTTGTGGCAAATGAACAGGACTCATCCCTTATCCCTCACCTTTTAGAAGCCATTTAAAAAGTGATATGATCTGATATAGATATTTGAAATTCGAGTGTGATTTCTCATAGGGGCGTTGTCTCTGACCCGCCCAGTTATGGAATAAATTAATCTTTTCAAGCAGTCTATTAACACAATCCGCCTTACAACCGCAGAACATATTCGTACTGCTATTATCCTTGGATTACCAGTCAGCCACAACCGCTAACTAAAGTCGATAGCCATTCGCTATAGTCTTTAGGTTTACTTTCCGTTTGTGTCACAAACGCTTTTCCAACCGCTCACCAACACGCGTTAACCATGCGCTCCCTCATTTAGGTTAGCGCCAATCTCGCGAAAGAGTTACAAAATGTTCTTCCAAATAGTAACCCATTCCATCTCTACATCTAATATCATTGTCTAGGGGAAACGCATTGCTTCCTTCCCTTGCTACTATGGGCTATCAGCAGAGCGAGCCTGCGAACATTGCTGATGGGGTGACGACCAAAACGGTATTTTGCAGCAACCATTGCAGCGGCAGACCTCACCTCCGCTGCTGCAACATAAACCGTGGTGTATCCAATCTCTACCGCCGCCATCGCCGCCGCCACAAAATAACGATCCGGTGAACAACGAACCAACGACCAAATTCAGCACCGACAATGACGACATTACCGACAAATTTCACAGTGAAAATGAAGAATATGAAGAATTTTGTGAAGTTTGTGAAGTTTGTGAAGTTTCGGCATTTTGCTCTCTTAATACCGCTGCCCAAACCGTTTGTGGCATTTGCAGTATTTGGGGTTTTTGCAGTTTTTACGTCGACGACACCACCGACATAAAATCCATATGTTGTAACAACAGCATCAATAACAGCATAAAAAAGGAGTGCTTCTGCACCCCTTCTCTTATAACTTATTTCTTGAAACTTGCAGCTGCGTATTGAAACCGCAACACATTGAATTCAAAATTCACATCTTGGCGCTAGATTTACGCACAATGATCTCAACAGGTAACACGATTTCTTGAGGCTCTTCAGGGCCGTTACCAGCTAATCGGGATAACAACAAATCGGTTGCGATCTGACCCATTTCGTAAGCTGGCTGAGCCGCCACGGTAAAAAAAGGATCAATGGTAATAGCTGCCGGAAGATCATCAAAAGCAACCACTGACATATCTTCAGGAACATGTACCCCCGCATCCCGCAAAGCGCGCATCACACCGATTGCGATAAAGTTATTGGTAGCGAAAATGGCTGTCGGACGAGGATTGGTCTGTAGAACTCGAACGGTGTTCTCATAACCCGCTTGCTGGGTGTATTCGCCCCAATAGATTTGGTGGACATCATTGACACCCGCCTCTTTAAGTGCTTGCAAATAGCCGTCTACGCGGTCAATAGCCGTAGTGTGATCTTGTCTGCCGGTAATAACGGCAATACGCCGATGGCCGAAATCTAAGAGATGTTTGATCAATCCAATTGCACCACCTACGGAGTCGCCACGCACCGAATCAACTTGCTTGGATGGAAATCGGCGATCCAGAACCACAAATGGAACATGCCGCTTCTGAAGTGTGTTGGAAACATTATAAGAAGCGGGAACAAACAGAAATCCATCGACCTGCTTCTTCATGAGGAAAAGCAAATATTCTTCCTGTTTTTCAGCGGATTCATCAGTATTACCGATGATGATATGGTAGCCTCGTTTATTGGCCGCATCTTCAACCCCACGCGCCACTGTCGTCCAGAAAGGATTAGTGATGTCCGATAGGACTAAGGCTAAAGTCTGTGTACGTTTGGAACGCAGACTCGGCCCCAGCGAATTAGGGATGTAGTCCAGTTCAAGCACAGCCGCTTCAACCTTGCGTCGTGTCTCCTCGCTAAAGTAGCCATCATTATTGATGACGCGGGAAACGGTGATCGGCGCTACACCAGCCAGCTTGGCAACATCACGTATGGTAGACAAATGTTAATCCCTGCCTCGGTTCGTCAATGACAGCTAACCTTCAGGATGCAGAATGATTTTCTGATGCGGCAGTTGATGAGCAGCGATTTGCCCGAATACCTCCGGTGCTGCCGAGAGCGGAAAGTGATGCGAAATCATGGTGTCGATGTCCATTTCGCCGTCGCGAATCGCTTGCACGGTGTCCGTCCATTCGTGACCGGGAAACGGTGCAGAATAAGACATGAAGCAGCCGTTCAGACGCAGTTCCTTTCGCATGACATCTTCGATGAAGGTCATGGGCAAACTCTGGTCGAGCGGTTGGTTGCCGCCAAAAACGACTGATCCGCGTGGACGTGTCACTTGAATAGTTTGCTGAAGGGCTTGGGGTGCGCCTGCCGCCTCGATAGCAACATCCACGCCATCACCCGCCAGCTTTTTGACCTCTTCTTTGACATCCACCACGCTCGGATTGAGGGTCACATGTGCGCCAAGTTTACGCGCGATGGCGAGGTTAGTTTCCGATATATCAGTGCAAATAATCAAGGAGGCTTTGAGGATACGCAGCCATTGGACGACCATCAGCCCGATTGATCCTGCACCAAAGACCACTGCACTTTGTCCACCTTGAAAACCACCCAGATCAAGAATGTGACGGGCAACTGTCGAAGGTTCGATTAGTGCAGCCGCTTCAAATGGAAGATCATCTGGCACAATTAGCGCATTGCGTTCAGGAATTTCCACGTAGTCGGCAAAGCCACCCGCTTGGCGCGACCCAATGAAGGAATAGGTGTGGCAAGCGGAATAATAACCGCGCTGGCATTCTTCGCAGTGGAAACAAGGCACAAGCGGGATG
>JACDGI010000636.1:2097-4716 GCA_013821665.1 Anaerolineae bacterium | reverse complement strand
CACTAATTTTTCAAGTTCGTTATATGTTCGGAAAATGTCACGCGCGGTTTCAGCATCCTGAAGACCTAATTCGACATTGTTCATTTCAACACAGATGGCTAAACGACCAATTCGAGTACGGGCCCAACCAACTGGATCTCCAACTTCCTTGTAGAGGGCTCCGGCGAGATCGAGGCTTTGCCATGCCTCGTCGTTCCTATGGAACATCCGAAGTGCATCGCCACGCGCCATTGTGCCAAGCGCGGTGATACTTATGTCATTGAAAAGTTTGCCAAGCTCAATGATCGTATCCGCAAGTCTTAGGGAAATAGCCGGTGTACCACGGAAATATCGATCGGCTTCTTCTTTGAGGCGATTGGCAAGTTGGGGGATACTCTCCGAAGATAAATCAGAAAAAGAAGGACGCTCATTATCAATAACGTGTTGAACAAAAGCTTCGATTTCCATAAGTTTCCTGATTTCTGAAACACGATCTACTTAAATAGATATTTCCTCAATTGCAAAGTTTTTACCAATGGCTGCTGTAATGTATAGTGTGACGGGTGTTTTGTTATCGAATTCAAAGGTGAATTCACACATATCATCCAAAATAGAAATATGGCGGGGAGTACCCTCTTGCCAAGCCTCTACTACAGCACCGACCCAATTTATCTCATTGTCGATAACCTGTCCGCTGAGCTGAATCCCTTGTGATGAAGCCCTTGATTCCAGAAAAATGCGCACGCTCCCAGCCTGCATATCATGGGATGTTTCATTATCCAATCCTTTTAAGGCAAGGTTACCAGAAACTGCTACCCTGTTTGCCCTCATAATATTGTGCGGTATTCCAGTAGGAATGATTTTATCTGAAACAGCATCCTCATCGGACGAAAGATTTAGAAATTGTTTTAGCATCGCGAGATCATTTTGACAGCGAGGGCAGTCTGCTAGATGTTGCTTAACCACCGTGGTTGGATCAGCATCGAGCAACCCCGTTTGATAATCAGCCAGTTCCTGTGGGGAAGGGCAATCAAAGCGTCGCAACCGCTGTTGAAGGACGAAATCCAATCGTTTCATATTTGTGAGGCGCGCATTGCAAGCTGGACATTGCAATAAATGTTCCTGAGTTTCTTGATTTGCCAAGCCGTCTAATGCTAGTGATAGTGCCTCATCGCTGAGTGGTTGTGAAATGATACACTCCATAGTTCGTAAGATCCTCTGACTTAAACTATAAATGTTGATGTAAAGGTAAAAATCACAACGCTAAAAAATTCTAAGGATTCTCATCCGCATTTTCATCAAGTTTAGTCTGGGTTTCACTCTCATTGTGATTGAATTCTTTATTTAGCCCTGCCAATTGGTGCAAGTAAATATCTGCACGTAAATGCCGCCGAATGCGTTGTAAGGCTATAGAGACATCCCGTGGAGTCGCCCAAATTCGCGGATAATACTGTACAATTTCACTTGGTTTCATTTCCAAAATGAACCTTAAACGAGCCAAAAGCCTGTCTTCGCGATCTGGCAGAAGCGAAGAAATATGTGACCAAAGTTCTCCCTGTTCTAAACTAGTGTCATATGAAGGCATGAGAGCAGTTATGAGACGTTCATCTTCAAGTGAGATTTCGGCGGGATTATCTTTTATATCCTGAAGTATGACTGAATTAAGGCAGGCGTGTAGATAGCCTATTACTGCTTCTATTTTTGAGAACTTCTGTAGGAACTTTTCGCCTTTAATGGCATTGTAAGAATTGGCGAATGCAGCACGCGCAAAAAATTCCGCATTCTGGCAAGATTGTGAAAAGAGTACATGGCGTTTGGCGCGAGCGGATAGTAGTGGCAAATATATCCTGTAGCTATGGCTTAAGGCTGCTTCATCTGCGTCTCGATAGGCGCGACACAACAACTCGAAGCAGTAACGTGTATCGATAATAATTCTTTGGCGGAACTTGCGTGTCTCGTCGGCGCAGTGTTCAGCGAGCAATTCAATACTCAGGTTGGAGAAATTTTCGTTGCCAATCATAAAATGCTCAATTATGTATAAGGCGGAGTATATAAACTAGCGCATAGTATACTTGAAATCTGATATTAGGCGAGATAATCGATAAATCAGGATTCTTGAGAATTTGTTTGATAGCTTAATTGCTTCATATCATAAAAATGATTGTAGATTTAACGCGCATGATGTTATTCCCAAGAAAGCAATGAGCATTCCAATTTCGATGGCAACATCGCCGATATTCTGCGGCTCAAAAATATCGTCTTTGAGGGTTAAAATGTTTTACACCAGTGCTCAACAACCGTCTCTCTAAGGGCTATGAACGGAGACATTATCTATCATCAAAACCAATCTATCTCCTTCCGTTAACTGATAGCCTGATCTAAGAAGACTGCAAATTCAAGACGTGTGCTTTTTGGTTGGCAAAATAACGACCATTCCCGCTGTACGATTGCTATCCAACGCAGAAACAGTTGACAATTTCGCAAGAAACGACATAATGGACCCTAAACGAACATAATTCGAAAATAAAACGAACGAAATGAACATTATTTTTTCCAATCGCGAAAAAAAGATCCTAGAAATTGTTAATAAAAATGGCGGGTTTAGTGTGCGAGATCTGGCACTACATTTCAATGTTACAG
>JACDGI010000636.1:0-2087 GCA_013821665.1 Anaerolineae bacterium | reverse complement strand
GCCACGATCCGTCGCGATTTACAAAAACTTGAGACCCATAACTTATTACAACGCTTACACGGCGGCGCTATTCCGGTCGATAACAGTCTGGCACAGGCAGTTCTGTTTTCTCAGTACGCAGATATGCCCAAAACAAAAGGTGAAGATGCATTGATCCTTGCGCCAGTTCACAACACTGCATCTCACACACTGCGTGAACGAACGCTGCGCAATCAAATTCCTTTTCTGGCTGAATCATGTCCTCAAGACGGCGCAATCTATCTTGGTCCAAATAATTTTGAGGCTGGCTATGCACTTGGGTGCTGGACAGCCGAATTCGTCTTGGAAAAATGGGGAACGAGTAAAGTTGCTTATGTATTGGACATTTCTGAACATGACCTCGCAAATACCAAAGATCGAAGTAAGGGATTTGCTGATGGTATTCGGTCGGTACTTGGTAATCATGTCACGATACATCCCGTTGATGGTGGCGGATTGTATGTTAATGCCTATCAAATCGCAGCCGATGCCCTCAGGTTAGAACCTAAGACCAATGTGATATTTGGCATCAACGACGACTCTGTACTCGCCGGAATCCAAGCTTATTTTGACTTGAACTTGCCACCTGATGATTTAATCGCAGTAAATATTGGTGCTGAAGGGGCGACCCTATTCAAAGCCCTAGCCGACAATACACCATTAGTTGCAAGTGTCGCATTATTCCCTGAAATTGTGGGAAAGTTGGCAATTGATGCAGTTGTTCATCTTTGGAAGGGCGGCAAGATTGACAAGGCATTAATCACACCGTATGCCTTAATTACAAAAGCTAATTTGCACCAATATTACATTGAAAACAGCACAGGGTGGGCATTAGTAAGCGCGCCAGCCATCTCTATATCAGACTGGAATAACCCAATTTACTTCGACTTTGAAGGCAAAGAAATCACGTTTGTAATTCTGCATCAGACGCATGAGTGGTACCAAAATGTAGCGCGGTCAATGCAACAGCAGGCCGACACATTTGGGATTAAGTTGCGAGTCAAGTACCTCACAGATGACTTACAAGATGAGATCAAAGAGCTGCGGCGTATTATCGGGAAGTTTGCCGCCTCATTGGTGAATGATGGCGAGACGATTATCCTCGATACCGGTTCGACTACGAATTATATGGCTCAGTTCTTGCGTCAGCGCAAAAGTCTGACCGTCATTACCAATTCGCACGACATTTTTAACCAACTGCATTCATCGCCGGACATCATCCTAGTATTGACAGGTGGGCAATATGACCCTAAATCACGCTCGTTTGTGGGGCGTGGGGCGCATCTGATGTTGCGGGATATGCGCGCAGATAAGGCGTTCATTGTGGCCGGTGGGGTGTCAGCAGGGTTCGGTATTTCGTCGGTGACTCTGCTCGAAGCCGAAGTACGGCGTGAGATGATAGATGCTTCGCGCGAGATGATTGTGCTAGCTGACCATACCGTATTGCAAAACGAATCCAACTTTCGTGTCACATCATTAGAGCATGTTGACACGCTCATTACGGATGCCGGTATTCGTGCTTCACAGAGCTTAGAGTTATCGCAACTGGGAATTAAGGTGATGGTAGCCGGACGTGTCACCAATCAAGAGTAAAGATGGTTTGGCGCAGGGAAGGCAGAGATGCAAAAAATAATTAAGGAGTCTGGAATGCGGCTGAAGGATCGAGTTGTTGTCGTAACAGGGGCAGGGGCGGGGATTGGCAGAGCGATTGCGATGCTCTTCGCACGACAGGGTGCGGCAGTGACGTTGTACGAGATCAACGGTGACTCCTTAAACGAAACTAAAACCTTGATAGAAGGTAACGGTGGGCATTGTCTGCCAGTTCAAGGTGACGTTGTCGACGGAGATGGCATCCGCCACGCATTGGAAAGCACTGCACAAAAATGGGGCGGCATCGACATTCTGGTGGCAAACGCCGGTATTGCAGTCGGTGGTTCGGTGGTGGATATGTCTGAGGTGGAATGGAACAAAGTCCTGAATATCAATCTCGGCGGTGTTTATCGCATGAGTCATTTCGGCATCCCGTATTTGCTGCAACGCGGAGGTGGAGCGATTGTCAACCTGACTTC
>JACDGI010000037.1 GCA_013821665.1 Anaerolineae bacterium | reverse complement strand
ATACCACACAATTGGAGCAAATGGTCGAGGAACGTACCGTTGAACTGCGCCGCGCCAAAGAACAGATCGAGATCATCCTGAATAATACGCGTGATGCCATCGCCTTAGCCAAGGCCAACGGTGATATTGAGACGCGCAATCCGGCCTTCATCGCCATGTTTGGCGAACATGTATCCAATTGGATTGAACTCCTGTTATGGACGGTAACCACCGACGAACAAGCCACCACCGTAAGCAAAGCACTCCTCAATACCATTCAAAATCAAGAAGGGCAACGCATAGAACTTCAAATCGTCTCCGAAAACGGCGGCGATAAAGATATTGATCTGGCCTTCATCCCTGTGCGCTTAACGAACACGCAGGAACGTTCCGGCGTTTTAGTCAGCGCCCATGACATCACCCATATCAAGCAAATCGAGCGCTTCAAAACCCGCTTTATTGATGATGCCATGCACGATCTGGCGACACCCATTGCTGGTCTGACCAACCGCCTATACCTGATGAAACGTTCGCCCGAAAAGTTGGATGAGCATTTGCATAAGCTGGAAAATCAGGTTTCCCACCTGCGGAACTTGCTGGATGATTTACGCAGCTTGGCGCAGTTGGATCGCGGACAACTGGCGCTGAATTTAGAGCGCTATGACATCAATCTCATCGTGGGACGTGTCTTTGATACCTACGAGCCGGTAGCCATCAGCAAAGGACAGTTACTCGATCTTGATATGGCTCCTAATTTGCCAACAATTGAGGTGGATGCACGCCAAATCGAGCGCGTATTTGTCAATCTCGTCGCCAACGCGGTCAACTACACACCGAATGACCGCTCGATTCGCGTGCAAACGGGTATTGAAGACGACCACATTATTTTCTCGGTGAAAGATGAAGGCATGGGCATCAGCCCCGAAGATTTGCCTCACATCTTTGAGCGTTTTTACAGGGCAACCGTCGCCCGCAGTAGTCAGTCTACCGGTACAGGGCTTGGCTTGGCGATTGTCAAAGAAATTGTGGAACGGCACGGAGGCAGCGTCACAGCCTATAGCGAATTGGGCAAAGGCAGCACCTTCACCGTCCGTTTGCCTATTCAACGCTAACAAGTCAAACTTCTTATGTGACGGGGTTACTGTAAATAGGTACGCACAAAAAAGATGACGGTCATAATGCAGCCCACCGCGATGACGAACTGACGTACCCGCACCGGATTCAAACGCTTTGCGTAAGTCGCACCTGCGTAACCGCCGATAATCGCCCCACCAACCATGACCAGCGCTTGCGGCCAGTAAATCGCCCCTGAAAGGACGAAAACGACCACGGCTGCTCCATTAATGACACTTGCCATCACGGTCTTAAGACCGTTCATGCGGTGGATATTATCCATACCCAGCAGCGAGTATGCCGCCAGCATCATCATGCCGATGCCCCCACCGAAAAATCCCCCATAAAGCGCGATCACAAATTGTAAAGCGATCACGCCAGCCCGTAAGGTTGATGGAGGCAAAGAAGCGTTCGATACCGTTGAACGGACGCTTTCGCTAATGCGTTTTCCAAACGTAAAAAGGAATGTCGCCAATAACAATAAGAAGGGCAGCAATTTAGCAAAGGTATTTTGGGGTGTCTGCAACAGAAGAAAAGCGCCCAGCGTGCCACCAATTAAACTGGCAATCAGCAGCGGCCATAAGCCTTGGCGTTCGGCAGCGATCTCATTGCGGTACGCGCCGACACTGGCAACACTCCCCGGCCACAGGGCAATCGTGCTGGTCGTATTGGCGTTAATGACCGGCACCCCACCAAATACCAGCGCGGGATAAGTGATAAAGCTGCCCCCACCCGCCACCGAGTTTAAAGCTCCAGCGATCATGGCGGCAAAAAACAACACAATAGCACTTAAAGGAGTCATAAGTGAAATAATCCAATTATAGGGGAGAAAATTTAAGTATAACGCCCTACTCTCGAACCACCGAGTCCACTGTCTCGATATGGCGATTTCAAGCGTTATCTTCTACGAAGCCCTTCGCTTAGGGTTGGAATAACTCCCACAACTGTTCGATGAGGCTCCGGTTGTGCGTGAATACATGCAGCAGCGCAGCCGTGAGCAAGAAGGTTGAAAGGACTAATGCCCATAAGAGCGGCGTGGGTGCCACAAAGGCAAAAAAGCTGGGGACAATAAAGGGTACAACCATCGTAAGCGCCGTGAGGATGATCCCCAATAAGACGATACGCCAATGTTCGAGCATCGTGCGCGGCTCGAATAACTCGACCCCTGAGACATTCCAGAAAATGAGCGTCCCGAACAGCGTGATAAACAGCGTAATAGCGCTGCGTGCCGCGTGGACATTCTTACCGGAGCCGTAATAAGCCACGACGTACATCAGGGCCATAATCACCGCCCCAATCGTGCCGCTGGTAATCACATATTCCAAAACATCCTTGCGGAACTTAGCCATATGTTTTGGACGGGGATTTTGAAGGCAATTAGGGTGGCGGGAATATTAACCGTACCGAGCGTAATCCAGCTAATTTGCGCCGGACTCGTCGGGAACGGCAGCGCCATAAAACCGACGAAAAAGATCAATACGATAGTATAAAAGTTCTTCGCCAGAAACAGCTTAATGCTGCTAAAGATCGTCTGTGTGATTTCCTTACCTTCTAGGAACGCCTTAGGCAAGGTAGACATGGCATTATTCAACAGCACAATTTCGGATACATCTTTGGCGATTTGTGCGCCGTCGTTCATAGCAATCGCCAGATGGGCTTCTTTGAGGGCCGGCACATCATTCACGCCATCGCCTACCATCGCCACGTACTGTCCCTCTTTTTTGAGGGCAGCGATGATACGTCGCTTGGTTTCTGGCTCGATACGCGCGAACAAATCCGCTTGAACGACCGCCGCTTGCAGCTCCGCATCGGTCATTTTTTCCAGTTGATCGCCAGTATAAGACTTCTGAATCACCATACCGGAAGCGGTCGCAATCGATGTAACCGTTTCGAGGTTATCACCGGAAATCACCTTGAGCATGACATTTTGCTGACGGAAGGCTTCCAGCGTTTCCTGAATATCCGGTCTGATCTGGTCGGTGAGGACAATCAGGGCTAAGGCTTCCGACGTACCTTCCAAATGACCATCAATGGGCGGCTGCAATGAGCGCCCAAAAGCCAGCACGCGTAAACCCTGTTCAGCTAATGTTTTAGCCTGTTGTGCTGCTTCCGCATTTACCTTGGCGTTGATTACACGCTCCGGTGCGCCGAGGATAAAGGTTTCATCCGCGAAGCTGACCGCGCCCCATTTACGGCTGGAATTGAACGGGATTTCGTTAAGTTTCGTAGGTGTCGAACCGTTAGTTGAAACCGTCGGTAAAACTTCAGCGATGGCCGCAGCCGTGCGATTTTTATACGATAAACTGCCGGTATAAAGGCGCAAATTCGCTTGCAATTGAGGCAGTGTTTGGCTGCTCAGAGGGATAATTTCACTGACGGTCAACACGTTGCGGGTTAGCGTGCCTGTTTTATCAAAACACAAGACGGTGACGTTCGCCATCGACTCAACCGCATTGACCCGCTGAATCAGTGTCTGGAAGCGGCTGATACTAATCGCACCGATGGTCAGCGACAGAATAGCCGTCAGTACCAACCCTTGCGGAACGATGCTGCTGACAAAAACCACAAGGCTGCGGACAATTTCGAGCGCACTCAGGTTAGCCAGATAACCCGCCAGCGCCAACATCGGCAGCACAATCAGCATGATAATAAGTGCGACCTGTACCACTGCGGCCAAACGGCGCTGGGTTGGTGTAAGAATATTCTTGTAAACTTTGGCGATACTTGAGAGGTTGTTGATGGTACTGTTTTTACCCACACGCGTCACAATCATCACGCCGGTTCCGGCGATACAGAACGAACCGGAATGCACTTCGGCATCCGCTTCTTTAAAGACCGCATCCGACTCACCGGTCAACTGCGACTCGTCCATTTCGAGACTGTCACTTTGGAGAATACGTCCATCCACCACGAGGCGGTCACCGGGTTCGATGGGAATAACATCATCTTTGACGATGTCGTGAATAGGCACGCCCACTAATTTACCGTCACGCCACACCATAATATCTTTGGCAGCCAAGGCAGCGAGCTGGTCAAGCTTACGCTTGGCGCTGATTTCCTGAAACATACCGAGGATGGAGTTGGTGACCACACTAAAACCGGCAAAAAACGCGGTCGAGTAATCTTGCAGTGCGAAAACAACGATCATCAATAAAAAGAAAACAATATTGAAAATGTTGAGGATGTTATCGCGTAGGATTTGCCAATAACTGCGTCCGACACGGGCTTTGAAAGCGTTACTCTCGCCGCGTTTGACACGCTCTGCGACCTGAGTAACGGTTAGACCTGTGTGAGTGGTTGGTTGAGAGGCCAATAGAGGATGACTCCTGCACTAAAAGTATGTTACTCATCATACCAGAGATTAACATCTTGAAAAAGAAATGGCGCACTGTGATCAACACGAAAAGTCCAGACTTGAACACAGCGCAACCCGTTGCTATAATCTTACATATCAGGCTCCGTAGCTCAATTGGCAGAGCAGCTGACTCTTAATCAGCGTGTTCCGGGTTCAAGTCCCGGCGGGGTCACCTAAGCCGACCTGAAATGAACATCCAGTCTCGTTAGGGCTGGATGTTTGCTTTCCAGCCTCACGCTTGTTCGAGCGTTTCACTTGCCTCTGACCACTGTTGCCTCCTGCTAACTGAGCCAGGTAAACAATGGACTTGCCCGGTTTGAGTGGAAAGAAATTGCTGCCAATTTTGCCAGTTTCATTTGAATCATAATCGCCACCAGCAAATAGAATTTGTAACTGCCAAAAGCTAGTCGCCAACGGCTAAAAGCTGAACATGAATTTTATACTCCGGCACAATCGAAATCTGGTGAATAGTCGCTACTTGCTCGGACTCCGAGTCAGGCCGGAAAGCCATTCCCGTAGGCACATAGCGCTGCCCACCGGATTGCTTTTCAAGCGGAACAATCATAATCAGCAGGTCTTTGTCCTTGAGTTTTGGTTCTAAGTGCCGCAATCCGATTTCCCAGCAGGTTCCGTTATAAAAGTTATCGTGAACCAACTGACCATCAATATAAGCCTGTCCCATATCACCAAGGTAATCAATCCGCAGCAGCCCATTATGTACGTTATTCAGTAGATCAGCAGGAAACTTCAGCACGACCTTACCGTCCGCCGCTGCCTCTTGTTGAAAAGTTAGCTCGCTTTTCACCGCTGCGGTTGTATAGTGCGTAAAGGTTCCTTGCTGGACTTTTGTATCTGATGAAAGACGTGGATAAACCAAAACATCGACCTTTTCATGTCCCATACTGTAAGCAAATAGGTGGTCGCCTTCCCTCACCAACGTTGCCTCAGAAATCAACAGCCGTTCCTTTTGACCAATATATTCGACCGTTGTATGTTCGGCCTGATGTCGTGTGAGTGTGAAAATCTGAACCAATTTTCCCTCATGGGTAGTCAACCGGATAACCGCATCCAACCCCGCTGTCACGGTCACATACGAACACTCGCCCTCCGTAATCACTTCGCCGCCCTTAACCGACAGTGATTCATAGGAAGCCGTCTCAAGCGCATATTCGCTGATCATGCCCTGTGGCGCAAAAAAGAAATAACTGGATGTCTCGCCGTCTTCGATCTTCGTCAGCAGTTGGGTCGTGGAATACACAAGCTCCACACCGCCCAGCGCCAATCCAAACGGTAGAATAGCGGTCACATTTTTTTGCAGTACCAACGGCTCAGCATGAGGCAGGGTTATCGTCTGATTGGCCGTCTGCACTTCCAGCACAATATCCTCGATGTCGCGCGTTTCCACATGATCCTGATAATTGTTCAGGAAGATAAAACCCGCACCGTCTTTTTCCCGCACCGCATAGCGCAAATGCGTCGTATCCTCCGGCGTAATACTGCTAGCATTATCAGGTAATGCCACTTGCATCGGTGCCAGCACATCACCAAATGTTTTGAGGAACAAATGCAGCAGCCGCAGGTAACGATAGGAATCCGGTATTTGCCCGAACTCACGGATTGGCGCTTGGAAATCATACGAAATACGCGGCACAGTATATTCATTCATGTAACTGTGCTTGCCAACCGGATTTGATCCACCGTGATACATGTAATAGCCGATCAGATTCGACCCGCCCGCCAGATTCATTACTGCCAGCGCTTCGACCGATTGTGGCGGCACGATTGGACGGTGATAATACGTATCTTGGATGCCCCCACCAATTTCACAGCACACGAACGGATAACGCGAAGCATCATAAGTCGCTGGCGCATTCAAAACCGGATCAAGGTGACGGTTGCGAAAGATAAATTCGCGTGTGGGTTCCTGGCGATAATTCGGATCAGGACTCCACGGTGTAAAGGCATATCCACCTTGCATCGGCAAGATTTCGCCCTCAACAATCGGTGAGTTGCGCCAGCCTGTGCAGCTATAAATCGGCACGACCAATCCCGCCGCCACCGCTAACTGTTTAAGGATCGCGATATGTGCCGCTCCTTCAGTCCCCGCTGGAACCCATTCCATCCCCTGCCGGAAAGTGACCTCCCACGGCGCGCCGCAGTGCATGTATTCGTTTTCCAGTTGGATACCCATAACCGGCCCACCATCTTTGAACAGCGTACCTTCAAGCTGCCACCCGATTTCCCTGTAAAACCGCTTCACATAAGCCAGATATCCCTCGTCATTCGACCGCAGCGCAAATGGCCGCCCATACATCCAATCGGGAATGCCACCGTTACGGCACTCGCCATGTGCAAACGGCCCGATCCGCACGAAGGCATCAATCTGATGTTTAGCGCATAAAGCGATAAATTGGCGCAGGTTATTATTGCCCGACCAGACGAACACGCCCTCGTCTTCCTCAATGTGGTTCCAGAAAACGTATGTAGCGACGATACTGATACCGCCCGCTTTCATTTTGAGTAGTTCTTCTTCCCAGAACCGCGCGTCATAACGTGAGAAATGGAACTCGCCCATCACCGGAATACACGGCTTGCCATCTTGCAGCATGTAATAACTGTTGAAAGCCAGCGTTCGACCTTGGGGATTTGTGCCACCCAGATTAAGGTGTCCACTAACGATTGGAGTTGGAGCTTTGTTGACCTCAATTTTGTGCTGAACAGACAGCAGTCTAAACTCTGACATGGTTATACGTCCCCCTGAAATAAGTGAGACTCAATAAGAAAAACGTCACCCATTACCCATCTAACTGCGTAAAGACAGTTTGAACAAACGGTAACTTGAACAATTACCTGTCATCGCGGTCATTTGATACTGGCTGGTCAGGGGTGGATAATTATCATCAACATACACAGCCTCCCCATTACGCATGTGTTCCGTGATTTCATTCTGTAGGGTTTGCGCCACCACTTTCGCCGGATAGGGCAGCGCCTCGCGGATAACGATTCCTGTACGTCCCTGCTCTAAATAAGCGACATAATAAATCGAGTACAGCGCTCGCCAGTCCAATACCAGAAAAGCATCGGCTTCGGCAACTTTGGACAGGGCGCATTCAGCAGCCATCCGTGCTTCATGAGGATGCAGAACGGGATAGACATAATCTTCGCTCACAAACCCCGAAAACCCGCGCTCGATAGAACGCCAACGGCTGGTCACAAAAGGCGCAGCACACAACACCATCAATAGGATTGAAATCACAATTGCGCTGACCATATTGGCAAGCGATGATGGTGATAACTTAAACATTTTCCCGATGAGTACGCTCAGAGAACCCACGCCAATGCCGCTCAGAATCGCCAACAGCACATAAAAAGGAAGATAAAAGATAAACTTGTCACCGGGGAAGTACAGAAATCCCGCCCCAAACGTAATCAATGCGCCCACGGCGAAAAACATGAACCATCGTCGCGATTGGATGAGGAGAAAGCCCACACCGATAATCGCCAGTAAAACAGTGGCAGGTGCATATTCTTTGGCAAGGTTCTCCTTCAGAAAAGAGTCGAATGCTTTCCCATAATCGACATCCTTGGGTGCCATCCGATCCCGCCACTGGTAACCTGAAACACTGATCCAAAAACGCTTGGGTTCAGAGTCCAGATCAGAGGCTTGCAATCCCCATGTTTCCCGCGATGAATCAATTGCCGTCGTAAAAATATTGGTAGGCGTGGGGCGCATGTCTATATAGACGAACAGTAAATAGAAGACCAGTAGGCCAGCGATACCCCCACCGACGAACCGGATAAGATGTGACCAACGTTTTCGTTCTGGCTCAGGCCCAACCAACGTCCCCCATAAAACAAATAGCAATATCGGCGGCCCGATGAGCAGCATAAACAGATGCACACCGAGGCCAATCCCCAACACGAAACCGACAATTGCCAGCAGCCAGCGGTGTTTCAACGGCTGTTGATACCACCGTAGCAATAATAAAAAGGTCGTTACGATAAAGGCAGTCGCCGGGGTATAAACCTCGGCAATAATGCTTTGCGACCAGAACGTGTAGGATAACAACAGCACTAAACTACCGAGAAGTGCGCCGCCCTGATGTGCAAAGTGCCGCACAATCAGGTAAACACCCCCTAATGTAACCGCCGCAAACACGGCAGATGCAAAGCTGATTCGCCACGCCAGCGAACCGATTGGGATGAAACCAATGATGCGCACGAATATTAAATAAATGGGATAGCCGGTGGTATGTGTTGTTCCCCATGTATAAGCCAGCGTCTGGAATTCCCCACTATCGCTGTAGAGAATATCGGGTGCAAGCACACGCGTATAAATAGCCAATCCAACGATTTCTACGACCAGCGCCACGAGGAAATCTCGTTTATTTAAGACTTTTAAGCCGGAAACGGACAAAGCAAACTCCTTATAGCCAAAGTGACATCATGGCTACATCTTGAAATCAATATCATTCGATGGACGAGATTGGCCTCAGCCAACCATCATCCACATAACGCTGACTTACACTATTCTTTGACAGCAGCAGCCGTCAGACCAGCCACATACTGCTTTTGTACGGATATGAATACCAGAATTACGGGAATGGAGACCAGAGTTGCAGCCGCCATCGTAGCGCCGATAGCCGGTTCGCTGCCCGCACTCACACTGCCAATCATGGTCGACATGCCAACCGGCAGAGTCATAAAATCCCGATTATGCAGCACGGATAGCGGCCATAGGAAGCTGTTCCATGAGCCTATGAATGTCAGCACCGCTTGGGCTGCCAGCGCAGGTCGAGCTAACGGCAGCATCACGCGCCAGTAAATAGCAAATTCAGATGCCCCATCAATACGCGCTGCTTCGATGAGTTCCGAAGGTATGGACATCATGAACTGTCGCATCAGGAAAATACCTAACGCCGGTGCCATAAACGGAATAATGAGCGACATGTACGAATTCGACCACGACAATTTACTCATCACAATATACAGCGGCACCAAAATCAACTGGAATGGGATCATCGTCGAAGCCAGCAGGATGATAAAAAGTGCGCCGCTACCCTTAAAACGATATTTGGCGAAACCGAAACCCGCCAGCGACGTAAAAAACAAGACCGTAAGTGTTGCGAGGATAGCAATCACCAGACTGTTGCCATACCAATTCCAGAACGGCCAATCGGTTAGCAAACGTTCGTAATTTTTCGTCGTGAGGGTCTGTGGAATGAGCGTCGGTGGGAAAGCATAGATTTCGTTCAGTGGCTTAAGTGACGACGAGATCATCCAGATTAAGGGGATCGCGACGATGATTCCACCAATCGCAACCACCAGATTGAGCAAGAGGGTTTCAAATCTGCGTCTTGTTGTAGATTGAACCATAATTAATCACTCCCCCGGAAGACGCGCAGTTGAATGAGGGACAGCACAAAGATAATGGCGAATAAGAATACGCCGACTGCCGAAGCATAGCCGAACAATTGCTGCCCGATTCCTTGATTGTAGAGATATTGAACGAGGCTGATAGCGCTGTTGCCGGGGCCGCCGGGCGTTGTGCCACCATATAGAATTTGTGGATCATCAAAGATTTGCAGTGAGCCAATAACCACGATGATGCTCACAAATAACAGGACTGGACGCAGCAGCGGTAGCGTCACATAACGGAAACGCTGTAAACCGGTAGCGCCATCGATTGCTGCCGCTTCATGCAGATCTTCAGGGATAGATTGCAAACCTGCTAAGAAATAGATCGCCAGCAGCCCTGTCCAACGCCAGATGACCACACCCATAACTGCTATCTTGGTGTAATTCGGCGATTCCATCCACTTGATCGGTACGCCGCCCAACATAACGAGGATCTGATTTATAAACCCGTAATCGCTGTTATACAGCAAGCGGAACACCAGCGAAATCGCGACCGACGAAGTCACAATCGGTGCGAAATAGAGCATTCTCCAGAAGGGCTTCAAGATCAAGCGCTTGGAGTTCAGTGCCAGCGCTTCGAGTAAGGCCAGTGGTACGACGATCAATAAGCTGGCAGCGCCATAGAATACGGTGTTACCAACCGCTTTTAAGAATAACGGATCTTTGAACATGTGGTCGTAGTTGCGCAGCGCGAAGAAACTGGGATCACCCAGAGCGCCCCACTTAAAAAAGCCTAATGCCAGCGCAAATAGGGTCGGGAACAGAAAGAAGATTGCAAATAAAATATAGAAAGGTGATATGAAAAAATACGGCGCATACTTATCTTGCCGAAATCTCGGCTGCCGGTTCACGGGCGTAGACAAGGAACGCACCACATCCTGTGTGGACATGTTTGCCTCCAAGAATTTAGGCGGGGCAAGCTGAACTCACCCCGCCATGATTTAATCAACGCGCCGATTAAGAGGAACCGAAATCGATGGCGTTCTGCGTCTGAGTAACAACATCATCTACGAAAGCTTCTGGTGTCATCGTACCGTCAAACAGCGCCGGCAAATCTGTGCCAGCCGCCGTATTGTAGGCACCGAAGAATTCGCTGTTGTACCAGACGACCATGTCTTTACCTGCGTCAGCATAGACCTGACCAACCTTCGTGTCGCCGTAGAAGGGATCAGTCACGCTGGTTACGGCAGGGTCTGTCATCGCATCGAACATGACCGGGAACATATTGATCTTCTGGAAGCGTGCGACTTGGCTGTCCTTGCCGAGGTAAACGAAATCAAGGAATTGCCAAGCGAGGTCTTGGTTATCGCCTTTTGCGACTGACCAACCGGTACCACCCCAAGTTGCAGTTGCATGGCCGCCGCCTGCCCAAGCGGGCATGGTTGCCATTGCCCACTTGCCGGACATATCTGGCACGCCGGGCTTCAAGCAGCAGCTCGACCACCAATCTGGCATGACGGTGCTGGCGAGTTTACCGCTCTGGTAAGCTGTTGGGATGGTTGCGCCTGACCAGACATCACCGCCGAGGACGGGCAGGAAAACGCCAGCCTTAACAGCGTCTTGGACGTATTTAGCAACTTCAATTGCGATTGGCTTGTTGGTATCGTCACCCATGACGAACTTACCATCTTTGTCAAAAATATCGCCGCCGCGTTGGTTGTAATACATCTGGAACCACGTACCATCGTTGGTGGCGAAGGTGAAGGCACTGCCGTTGGCCGCTAATTTCGGACCGGCAGTACTCAGAACGTCTTCCCATGTCTTCGGAACTTCGATACCGGCCTTGGTATACAGGTCTGGTTGGTAATAAAGAACCGAGGGAGTCAGCGAGCTTTCGATACCGTAAATCTCGCCTTTGTACGAATAGATTGACCAGCGGCCGGGTGAATAATCCTTAGCGCGATCACCGATCAAGGGTGTCAGGTCAACGAAGTATTTGTCAATCGCTCCGTCTTTCATGAAGCCACCAAATGATCCGCGCTCAATACCGACCAGATCAGGAATTTTTTCACCGGCGGCCAATGAGTTCAAGGTAGTGGTTGCGACTGCCGAATCGACTTGGAAATCATAAGTGATCTTCAGATCAGGGTGAGCCTTATCAAAATCGGCTGTACGTGAATTGAAGTAATCAAGGTAAAGTTGATCATGAGTACGTGCCGTAAGCGTTACTTCCTTCGCTTGGGCATGGACAACGGTACTAATTCCCATCAACGTCAAACTAAGAACTATCAACACTGCTAATTTGAACTTCTTCATCATATTCTCCATATTCTTAAAGTCGACTATTTATATGGATGCCCTATTAAGTCTGGTGAATAGAAGTCTCCTCTCTATTTAATCGAGTGATGGTTTTCATGGTGATCATTACAGCACAGTAAAGATATAGCGCGTCAATTTATTATTGACTGCCGGTTGCTGCCAAAAGGAGTCGCTCCCATAGGAAGACGAAGAAAGATTGTCATTAAATGGATAGTGATTTATCAGGTACATTTAAAAATTATGCTCTAAAAAAGTAATTTCAACGCGCGTTGACAATTCGCGTTGATAGTATCACAATGTCAAAAATCTGCCAACAGGTGAACACCCCTATGAAAATGTTATGAAGATTAATAGTATTCGGTCGTTTGAGGGATTCACTGTTGTACACTGATGACATCATTGGAATATTCCACCCATGCACCTAATTGTTTATCGATAAGAACCTAGATATGACTGAACAACACAACAGCAAAATCATTACTCAAGAAGATGTTGCCCGTAGAGCAGGTGTCACCCGATCCATTGTTTCGTATGTCATCAACAATGGCCCTCGAAAAGTCTCTCAAGAAACGCGCAATCGAGTCCTGTCGGCCATCAAAGAACTTGAGTACCGACCTAACAAACATGCCCAGATGCTTTCGAGCGCCGATGACAGTGTTGCCGAGAAATACATTGGCATCGTCTTGGCTGGCAATCACATGTTCAAGCGCTCTTATTACGGCAGCATCCTCGCTGGCATTCATGAACAGGCTCATAAACGTGACTGGCATATTCGCTTTATCCGTGTCTTTGAAGACTTTAATAATCCTACGCTCTTTAATGAACTTATCCATCCAAATGAAATTACCGGTGTCATTCTTTTAGGGCTAGACCAAGTTTCACAAACATCCGATAACAATACCTTGATTCAGGCCATCGTTGACCGAGTTGAACGCGTGGTTTGTGTTGAATGGGAATGGCCCGGTGTTCCCTCGATCCAATTTGATCTGCAAAAAGCGGCTTATCAAGCGACCAACCATCTGCTGACCTCGGGTCATCATCAAGCGGCTTATATTGGGCCCGAAGATCGGCGTTTGATCGGCTTTCGACAGGCGCTGTGGGAGAACAAAATTCAGCCCGATTTCCGGCTGATGTTGTGTGCCAGCGAAATGCAAGATGGTTATGATCGTTGTCAGGAGTTGCTGCATATTGGTTCACCGAATGCTATTGTTGCTGGCACAGACGAAGTTGCTATAGGCATATTAAAGTGTCTGAATGAAAAGCACATTGCCGTGCCAAATGATGTTGTGATTGCCAGTATCGATAATATTGATCTTTCACGTTTCACCATCCCTAGCCTAACAACCGTTGACATTCCGCGTGACCGAATCGGCTTTCATGCCATTGACATTCTGGTTTCTGATCAGCACCGCAAAGGTGCGTCTGCTTTTAGCATTACCGTTCCCGTCCAGCTCATCATCCGCGATTCGAGTGTGCCTCCCTCAAATCAGTGATTATTCGCTATTCCAGATTTGAACTTCGGACGTTGGTTAGCTTAAACAAGCCGAGCAACTGTCCGCTGGTTAAACGTTGAGTCGGCGCAAATTCGGCACTCTGTAAATAGCGCAATATGCTGCTCATCAGATAACGTGCTTCAGGTCGCCCATTGACAATCGGATCATAGAGTCGCCATGTCGAAACCAATAAACGACCTGCCCCAACCTGCGCCTCAAAGGCATAAGCGAGGCGTTTGGCGCGGTTAAAGTTATCGACAACCTCCACAATCGGCTTGATGAATGGCACCGAGTCAAGGCCAATCGCTGGTGTCTCATTGACGAGGCTGTACCATTGCCAATCCGAAAGGCCGTCGTGCGGAAAATCGGCCAGCGCAGGATGTTTATTGATGATCATGCCCATGACGAAACTCAGGCTGTCGGGGAAGTGTAAGTAACTCCAAAATGGCGCGATATAACGCGTTTGTACCTGATCGTAGATTTGGCTTGTGTTGGGCATCAGCCACACGCGCCCACCATCGTATAAATACTGCAAAAGACGTAACGACAAACGATCCGAAATCGCCAGATCAAGGTCAGCATTCAATGAAGGATGGGCTGAATGGTCAATTCGCAAAAAGGTTCCGCCATGATTGTCGCTGTAATCCGCCTGTGGTAGGACACTTCGCAGTTCTTTGATGCGCGTACTGATGCTAAAGTCAGACGTTTCAAGCTGGGGATACGGATACGTCCACAGGTGCCAGCTATTCGTGCTGTCTCCTAACCGGACTTTAAGCTCCCACGCGTGCGCACCATCCGCCTCAATCGCAATCGACAGCCGCCCTATTGATGTGATTTCACCGGCTGGCGCGTTGATGACACTTAGGTCTCCGCTGCGATGAACCGTTTGGGTCTCATCAATCAGTTCCCAATGCAACGTGTCGTTGGAAATGGCCTCACGACCAAAATTTGAAACCTCAATCTCAACTTCAATCGGTAGGCTGTTCCAAAAAGTCGGTGATGGCGCACGCATTAGCAACGTAACCGCGCTGTTAAAGGCCGCGAAATCTGCCGTTTCGATCAGCCCTTTGCTATCCCAGAACATGTCGAGGATGCCGGTCGTGGCATGACCTTGACCGGGGAAATCCCGAATATCGAGGAGTTGAATACCGGCTAACCCACGCGAACGCCGCGCCCGTTCGATATTTTCTTTGTAAGTACGCACCATATGGATACCAGACGCATGAATATAATCATCAACGCGGTCGGTAATGCCTTTGGCCTCGAAAGTTGCCTCGACACTTTCCAGCCACGAAGGGCGCAGCGCTCCGGTGTACTTGGCCGCCTCTTGTGGACGAACATACATCGTAAACTGCCCATGTTCGTGACCAATCACAGGCCGATCTGAAAACGAGGTGACGGCGCTGAAATCCTGTGTCGTATCATTGGAAGCGGCATCATAGATTTTCTTCGGCGGATGCCAGTTACAGGACTGAATATAGTAATCGACGGTTCGGGCTGGTGATGGCAGTTGACCGAAACCCGTTTGATCCGTGAATAACCGCGTCGAGTCGAGCGACTTCCCATGTGTGGAAAGTCCTGTTAAGGCTGGATGCCCATCGGGGCCAATGAGTTCGTTGCCGTTCGAAAACATGACCCACGACGGATGCAAATTCAGGACTTCGACAATCCGTTCCAGTTCAGCTAGCAGGTAGTGATGAACTGTTTCAGGTGGTTGAACCGCGCTGTCCGTATAGAACCGTGACCAATGAGGCAGTTCGGCTTGCACCAGCATCCCGACCTCATCAGCCGCTTGCCAGAAAGGTTCGGGCGCTGTCCACGAATGCAGACGGACATGGTTAAATCCATAACTGCGTGCGATCTGCAACTGTCGCCGGTAATGTTCTATGTCCCAACTGGGATAGCCGGTCTGCGGGAATATGGAGCAGTCCACATAACCGCGCAAAAATACCGGTTTTCCGTTGAGTAAAATTTGTTTGCCGCGTGTTGAAATCTCACGCAGTCCAATGAGCGTCTCAAATTGATCGATAACGCGATCACCCTGCTTAAGGTTAACGCTTATGTTGTAGAGAAATGGATCGTCGTCCCACCACAAACGCGCGTCTGAGCCTAGCTCGATTGAGACCCGCGCGTGATCGTCGTCAACCGTGATTTGGCTGCTGTAAACCTGCTGCGTTTCAGGGTTGGTGAGCGTTACTTTAAGCTGCGAAGCCTGAGCATTTTGAAGGGTAACGTCAAAGTGAAAAATGCGTCTATCAACATCAGGCCGACATTTGACTGTTTGAATACGCGCCTGAGACGAAATGATGATTTGCGCACCGCCGGTTATCCCGCCCCAATGGGTTGATGTTTGCTCCGAGTTCGCATGGCTTTCATCCAGCGGATAGAGCATCCGGTTATCGACTTGGATGGTTACTCGTTGGCTGCTACCGGGCTTGAGATGGGATGTTAAATCATAGCGATGGGGCGTTGAAAGGGACTCATCGTGACCAATCAGTGTGCCATCCAGCCAAACAGTACTGCGCCAGCGTACACCTTTCAGGACAAGTTCCACAATCTGTCCTGTCCATTCGGCTGGCACATCCAACAGGCGGCTGTACCAAGCTGCACCTTCGTACACGAGGACAGGATTCCATCCAGCGAGAAAGTGTGATTGAGGCGGCTCACCAAATCCCGCTTCGGCCCATGAAGCCGGTACAGCAATTTGATCTTTAAGACTTTCGCTCGACCATCCTTGCCCAAGGCCGATGTCTTGCGGATCAAGCGCGAATTCCCATTGACCATCAAGGGACATAACATGACGAGTAGATAAAACCATAACCTTATTCCTAAAAATAAAAGCACTTTTATCAGAACTGAAATGTGTAACCCTAAGCCCACAACAACTGCTTTTGGGCCGAAACAGCATATCGATCTTGTATTCTTTAATTTCAAATTATCAGGAAAAGAAGTAGAGGGACAATGGAACAATTGCCGGGATGATAGACAATCTTACGATGTGCAATCTGTCGAAACCATCAAATAAACCTGACGTGATGAAACATTTTACCCGAACTGCGTTTCGCGATAGCTGCGTGGTGACACCCCGATAATCTTCTTGAAAATGCGCGAAAAATAATAGGGATCGCTGTAGCCAATTTCATAGGCAATCTCATGAATGGTCTTTTGCGAAAATGACAGCATAGTACAGGCAAGCTGCATCTTGAGGTGAATAAAATAATCCATCGGTGAGTAGCCAATCTGCTGTTTAAACACGAATGAAAAATGTGATGTGGATAACCCGGCATGGTCGGACATTTCGCCTAACGTAACTTCCCGATGCAGATTTTGGTGTAGGAAGTGTAGGGTTCCTTCAACACTATGAAATTGGCTGGTGCGCTGCACAGGTGAAAAATAAGGGTTGTTAAAAAACAACTGCCCTAAAAGGTGATGTAAAACTTGGGCGCAATAAATAAAACGGTAGAGCATGAACCCGCCGATGAACGAGTCGTAACACTCCTTAAAAAGTTGGTTGAGGACTTGAGCGCAGTTGGGTTCGACCGAGAGTTTATATTCACCAAGTGGCAGGTGATAAACAAAGAAATCGGCCTCGTTACCTATAAAATGTACCCAATGGATTGACCACGATGTTTCATCAGCAGCACCATAATTGTGCGCCATGCCACGCGGAATCAGCAGGACTTCATTAGCCCCAATACTGCGCCGTTCGCCATTAATTTCGTACCAACCGGAGCCTTCCACACAGAAAATCAGAATGTGTTCTTCGGTGCCTTGCGGTCGTTCGCGATAATGAAATTTTGCCGCAGGATACCAGCCGATGTCCGTCGGAATAAGGGACTGAAGCATGGGGTGCGCCGACCATTTGGACAGGGTGACACGGGGTATGACCCACATTTTCTGGCCTCGAAATCCGTCCTGCATTTTTTTCTGCGCCATCAGTCACGACCTCAATATTAATTTGTTCAAAATAATCTTTGAGCATCGTAAGATAGTCTATCACAACATTATTTTTTCCATTGTCGCTCCATAAACCCTGTTGATAGACTCAAAAGATATTATGGAGGGGTGCTATGGTGGCAGAGGAACAGGTTCGCGTATGGGAAGAAACGGTTACGATTCCCACCTACCGGATTGGTGAACCCGATAAAAATCCGATGTTTTTGGAAAAGCGGGTGTATCAGGGCAGCAGTGGTGTTGTCTATCCACATCCGGTGATTGATAGAGTTTTTGACGAAAAAGAAGACCAAAACTATAAAGCTGTTTTTCTTGAAAATCGCTATCTCAAAATTATGTTGCTGCCGGAAATTGGCGGTCGGGTGCAGATGGCATTCGATAAAACCAACGATTATCACTTTATTTACTACAACCGTGTCATTAAACCCGCGCTGGTCGGTTTGACCGGCCCGTGGCTATCGGGGGGCATCGAGTTCAATTGGCCGCAGCATCACCGTCCCAGCACGTTCCAGCCTGTCGATTACCGGATTGTGACCAACGACGATGGTACTCAAACGGTGTGGATGAGCGAGATGGAGCAGATGTTCCGCACCAAAGGCATGACCGGATTCACAATTTACCCTGACACGGCCTACCTCGAAATCAAGGTTCAGCTTTTCAACCGCACCCCAGTGCCACAGACTTTTTTGTGGTGGGCAAATCCGGCTGTGCATGTGAATGACGATTATCAGTCGGTCTTTCCACCCGATGTTCACGCGGTTATGGATCACGGTAAGCGCGATGTATCACGTTTCCCCATCGCCACTGGAACCTACTACAAAATGGATTATTCGCCGGGGACGGATATTTCTCGCTACAAGAATATTCCCGTGCCAACGTCTTACATGGCGTATCACTCGGACTTTGATTTTGTGGGCTGCTACGATTACGGCAAACAAGCTGGCATGATGCATATCGCCAATCACCATGTTGTTCCCGGCAAGAAACAATGGACGTGGGGCAATGGCGACTTTGGCAAGGCATGGGATCGTCAGCTTACGGACGAGGACGGCCCTTATATCGAGTTGATGTGCGGCGCTTACACCGATAATCAACCGGATTTCTCGTGGATTCAACCGGGCGAGGAAAAAAGTTTTACCCAAATTTTCATGCCCTATAAGCAGGTCGGCGCAGCCAAAAATGCCTCCAAAGATGCGGTGATTAATCTGGATGTGGTTGACGGAAAAGCGCATATCGGGGTTTATGTCACACGTCCACGCACGGTCACGGTTCAAGTGCTGGCAAGTGATGAAATATTAATTGAGCAAACTGTCGATTTATCACCGGAAAAGACTTTTGCACAGACTGTGGATATACCAAACGGGATTACCGAGCAGCAGTTGACTTTGCGTGTGTGTGAAGGCGGGCGTGAACTCATTGCTTATTCACCACTAGCGGATGACGAGCCAATCATTCCACAGCCAGCCAAGGCAGCACGACCACCACAAGATATTGAGTCGAACGACGAATTATTTCTTAACGGGCAGCATCTGGAACAATATCGCCATGCGACGTATGAACCCGAACCTTATTATCTGGAAGCGCTGCGACGTGACCCTGCCGACAGCCGTTGTAATAACGCGATGGGACTGCTTCTGTTTCGGCGTGGGAAATTTGCCGAATCAGAAACCTATTTTCGGGCGGCGGTGAACAGCATCACACGTCGCAATCCGAACCCTTACGATGGTGAGCCTTATTACAACCTCGGATTAGCGCTCAAGATGCAGGGACGCTATCGAGAAGCACGCGATCATTTCTATAAAGCGATCTGGAATGCGGCGTGGCAAGACAGCGGCTACTTTGAGTTGGCTCGATTGGCCTGTCTTGAGAAAAAATATGATGAGGCACTGGAACTGGTTGAGCGTTCGCTGGTTCGTAATGGGCACCATCATCAAGCGCTGCACTTGAAGATTGCCCTACTTCGTCATCTGGGAAGAACTGAAGATGCCCAATGTGAGGTTGATCACAGTTTGAAGTTAGATCAAATGAACTTTGGCGTGCTTTATGAGCAATATTTACTAACAGGCGACATCACCTATCAAGCGCTGATGTGTAGTTCATCACATAACTTCATCGAAATCGCACTGGATTACGCTCATGCAGGGTTGTTTGAAGAGGCTATAAATCTTATGAGAGAAGCGCCTTCTGACAATCCGATGGTGAAATATTTTCTCGGTTGGGTACATCTGCAAGCCGGTGATTTAGTGTCAGCGAATACGGCTTTCACAGAAGCAGCAGCACTAGCGCCAGATTATTGTTTCCCGAACCAACTTGAGTGTGTAGCGGCTTTAGAAAGTGCGATGCGGAATAATCCTCAAGACGCGTTTGCGCCTTATTATTTAGGGAACTTCTGGTACGCACACAGGCGTTACGATGAGGCTATCGAATGTTGGGAACGAGCGCGTCATCTTAACCCGAATTTCCCGACGAGCCAGCGCAATCTCGGTTTAGCCTACGTGAATAAGCACGGCGATCTTCAAGCGGGTTTGGTGGCTTATGAACGCGCCTTTGAACTCGACAAATCGGATGCGCGGGTGTTTTTTGAACTTGACCAACTCCATAAAAAATTGAATGTGGCACCGCTTGAACGGCTCAATAGGATTGATGAACATGGTGATCTGACTGAGCAACGGGACGATTTGACACTCGAAAAAATCACCCTGTTGAATTTGGTTGGACGCTATCAGGATGCGTTAGCGGTGTTGATGTCGCGCAATTTCCATCCGTGGGAGGGCGGTGAGGGGAAAGTCACCGGCCAATATATCGTGAGTCTGGTGGAGCTGGCGAAAACGCAAATTCGGCTGACGCATTACGATGAGGCGATTGATTATCTGGAACGTGCCCTTGTTTACCCTAATAATCTGGGTGAAGGGAAGTTACAGGGGACACTAGACAACAACATTCACTATTATCTGGGATGTGCCTACGAAAAGCTGAATAATCACGAGCTGGCACGAGCGCATTTCGAGAAAGCGTCGGTCGGATTAAGCGAACCGAGTTCAGCGATGTTTTATAACGACCAACCACCGGATATGATTTTCTATCAGGGGAAGGCGCTGGAAAAACTGGGACATGAAGACGAGGCGGCTGCAATCTTTGACCGGCTGATCGGCTACGGAAGCAAGCATATTGATGACCACATCGAAATTGATTATTTTGCGGTGTCCTTACCCGACTTTCTGGTGTTCGAGGAAGACCTTGATCAGCGTAACCGGATTCACTGTCATTACATGATGATGTTGGGCTTGCTGGGTCTAGAGCGACTTGAGGAAGCCAAGCAGGAGATGGACATTATTCGTTCACTGAATGCTTATCATGTGGGCAGCATCGTCAGCGGTTGGCGAGAATAATACTTCTATAACGTGCGGAAAATGCGACAAATGCAGCAAATACTGCAAAATTTGCATATTTCCCGCCGAATTGCATGGCGGCTGTGAGGGAGCATGTCGCCGAATCGACATTTATGGCTGGCGGGAAGCTCGGCTAATGCCGCTGAAATGACACAAATGCGGCGGATAGCTCGGCTGTTGCCACCGCCATGCAAATTCGTTACAAGCCGCAAGTTTCAAGATACAAGTTCCGAATCAATTGGCGGCAGTGGCGGCGGCATTGGGCTGCCATAGAACAGTTACAAGAAGCAAGTTTCAAGATACAAGCATATGCCAGATCAATTGGTGGCATGATAAGCGGCGGCAATAGTAGAAGGCAGACATGCCATGCCATAGGTAGGACTACATTAAGTGGTGGGGGTGAATTTGACTATACTTACCCCACCCCAAACCCCTCCCCAAAACACAGGGAGGGGCTTTCAAGGCTTTGAGAGATCACCATTAGTGTTCGAATTAGCATAAATCCTATTCCACTGTTTAGTGTGGTGCTAACAGCAAGCATTACCAAGTTCATTATAGAACAAAATTTCTCTGGTTGTCAACAGGAATCGGTTCGAGTTTTCTAACTTATCTCACGTTACGCACTTAACCCTCACCCTAAATCCCTCTCCCTCAGGGCGAGGGACTTTAAGAGCCGCTGTGAACCGCTTTCTGAGGCTCTCGTTGATCGAGAAAATGTTAAGACATGAATGTGAACAATCTTTATCACACCAAAATGACCTATCCAAAACTCAGGTAACTTAAGACCATTTGAAAAGATTGATGCATTCTACACCGGGCGGGTCAGAGACCACACTCCTACGGGAGAATTTCCTGTTTTTTGCGTTGTTCTTGGCGCTGCTGATACAGCTTACGGTAGGTTTCGCGCTCTTCCTCGGTCATGGGACGAATGATGCGCTGGGCGATGTTCATGGTGATGAGGGCGGCGATGACCGAGACGACAATAAACATGACCCCGACCCACCACGCGATATACCAC
>JACDGI010000635.1 GCA_013821665.1 Anaerolineae bacterium | reverse complement strand
ATCCAGCAGGCTCTTCTCGGCATCTTTTTCCAGCCAATTCACACGGGTACCACCGTTACGTCCCGGCAGGAAATACAGGTAATTATCCGGATCAAGATAATCTGGCTGCCACCACAGTTGGAAGAAACCTTGTTGACCGGCACGAGCCTTGTCAATAAAGGTTCCAATGTCACTCGGTTCCAGCTTGGCCTTGATACCTACTTCGGCCAGATCGCTCTGAACCTTCTGGGCGAGTGTTTCGATATTGGTGCCTTCTACTGTGTAGGTAGGATAAGCCAAGGTTGTTTCGAAACCATCGGGGTAGCCTGCTTCAGCCAACAGCGACTTCGCTTTTGCGACATCACGCTTGATGGCCTTGTCACTTCCGTAAGCAGCAAACATACCAATCGGCAGCAGCGAGCCGGGTGTCTTTGAGCCGGGTACGAGTTTGGAAAGTCCTTCATAATCCAGAGCATAACGAACAGCCAGCTCGACCTTCGGGTCAGCTAATGGACCACTCAAATTCTTGTCGCGGTTCATTGCCAAATAATGGATCGTGAATGATCCAGTCAAGTATACTTCTAGACCCTCATCTTTGTTAATCGCATCCACTTGGTCGGGAGTGATACCGAGAGCAATATCAATGTCACCCGCTTCAAGCGCGACCTTTTGCGCAGCCGCTTCAGGGATATTCTGGAAAATCACTTTGTCATAGAAAGGTGCGGTTCCCCAGTAATTTGGGTTACGAACGATGATGAGTTGTGATTCTTTTTCGTAGCTTTCCAGCATGTATGGGCCGCTGCCCGCAGATGCAGTCGCCAAATAGGCTTCTGCCTTATCGGTTTTGTCAGCGTCCGCCGCATCCGCGCCGCCATTTGCCGTAACTTGTTTCTTGTTGACGACGCTAAACGCCCAAGCGCATAACTTCACCAAGAAGGCCGGATCAGCCGCATTCAACTTAATGACAACAGTCGTCGGATCAGTTGCAGTAACACTGTCCGTTGTCGCCGAGAAAAATGAGGGGTTACCCTTAATATTCTTAAAACGATTGAACGAAAACACAACGTCATCTGATGTCATGGGCGTACCATCAGAGAACTTAACATCATCACGCAGATGGAACGTGTAGGTCATACCGTCGGCAGACGCTTCCCAGCTTTTTGCCAGACGCGGCACAACTTTATCAACAGCGTCTGCCGGGAAAGTTACCAAGGTATCGTAGGTTACTTGAAGGGTCGTGATACCTGTTGGCGAGTATGACCGAGCTGGATCAAGCGAGTCCAGATACTCTGCCGCACCAATTACGAGAACTTTTTCATCTTGAGCATGGGCAGCCGTCAAACTGAGCGCTAGTATGGTGATAATCACCAATAGCAGCGTGATTGACCGCCGCCCGTTAAATCGAATAGACATCTTGTAAATCCTTCCCTTACACTGAGAAATAACGATGACGTAACATCAAAAAAGAGGCACCCCTCTTAACGAACGGTAATTGTAGACGGATATATCCAACTCGGCAAACTAATTTAATAGACCACTTTTCCGTGTTATATTTTGTACAATTGCGCTCAATCATTTAGCCATCCATAGGTATACATATGTCATACAGTGATCGTATCCAACGGTTCCAGAAAAGTATCGCCGGTAAAGTTGATGTTGTTTTCCTACCTATCAGTACGGATTTAGAGTATCTCACCGGTGTCCCTCGTGATATTCCTAATTTTGGCGCAACCATGCACCCCGGCGCATGGCTGGAGGGCGCATGGCTGACACCCGATGCCGAACCCATCTTGTTGCTCCCACGGATGACAGCCGAACTCGGCGGGTTGAATGAAGTTTCAGGTATTGAAATCCGCGTGTTGGGTGACTGGGATGATCCGGCTAATCTTGTCCGCGATATTCTCAAGGGCTTTAATTTGCCAGCTAAGCCTCGCGTTGCCATTAGCAATCAGACAACCGGTGAAACAACGGTCAACTTGCAAAAGATTATCCCAGACGTTCAATTTTTATCAGCTACTGACCTGCTCCGCCCTTTACGCGTCATTAAATCCGAAGAAGAAATTGCGATCATGCGTCGCGCTGGTGCGATTACAGAAGCGGCTTTCGCGGATGTCATTACGCATCTCAAGCATGGTATGACAGAACTTGAAGTAATGTCCGAAGTCGATTACCAAATGCGTAAGCACGGCTCACTCGGCCCATCCTTTACTACATCATTCTATAACTCCGGCCCCAATCATCCGCTGCGCTTTGGTCAACGCTTAGAAACGTGGCCGCGCGTCTTGACGGCACCGGTTTCCATCCTGTTTGATTTTGGTGCAGTATTGGACGGATTCTGTTACGACTACGGACGTACCGTATCATTTGGCGAACCGCCTGAAGAATTCCAACGCGTTTATAAGTTGGTGATGGCTTCGCAAGCTGCGGGGATCGCTGCTCTAAAGGCCGGACAAGCCACGACCTCGCAAGTTGATGCCGCCGCACGTAAGGTCATTGAAGATGGTGGTTACGGTGAGATGTTCCGCCATCGTCTCGGTCATGGCATTGGTATGGATGTTCACGAACCACCCTTCCTCACAAAAGGTGACGAGACACCACTCCAAGAAGGTATGCTATTTACGATTGAACCCAGCATTACCCAATTTAATACTTTCTCATCGCGTGTTGAAGATGTGGTTGTGGCACGTCCGAACGGCGGCGAACCGCTTACACGCGGCTACCAAGAACTGATCGTCATCGACTAAAGGCATTAGATAGACCACATGACTGAACGACAAAATATTTCATCGGGCACAAGTTGGGAAGCCATTGCAGGTTTCTCCCGCGCGGTACGCATTGGGAATGTTGTACATGTATCCGGCACTACCGCCACCGATGAAAATGGAAATGTGGTCGGCCTCAATGATCCTTACGCCCAAACGGGTTACATCATTCGTAAAATCGAGCGCGCCCTTAACGAAGCTGGGGCTGCTCTAAGTGATGTAATCCGTACCCGCATTTATGTCACAGACATCAACCAATGGGAAGTGGTGGCTCGCGCACACGGCGAATTCTTCAACCAAATTCGCCCTGCGAATACGCTAGTTGAAGTCAGTGCGCTGGTCGGTGAAGGTTATTTGATCGAAATTGAGGCTGAGGCAGTCATTCCAACATTATGAAATTTAGCCTTCGTTTCAACAATGATCATCCTGTAGCGAGTTATGTTCGGTGGGCAAAGCTAGCTGAATCGGCAGGATTTGACCAGTTCTGGGTGAGTGATGATCTATTTTTTCGCAGCGCACCTGTAATTTTGACGGCTGTTGCATTGGCAACCAAGCGTATTGAAATCGGGACATGTATTCTCAATCCTTACACCATCAATCCTGCCGAAATCGCCATGATTATCGCCACTCTAGATGAGGTATCAGGTGGGCGCTTCAACTTGGGATTATCTTCCGGCGCAGCAGATTTCCTCAATTGGGTCGGAATCGCGGCTGATAAACCGCGCACTGCGGTAGTGGAATCTGTGAACGCCATCAACCGTCTCTTATCAGGCGAACGTGCTGCACAAAGTGGCGATTTTCTCAATTGGACAGATGAAACCTATCTGCGCTTCACACCATCTCGACGCGTACCGATATATATTGGTGCGATGAGTCCCAAAATGGCTGAAGAAATCGGGCGCATTGCCGATGGCGGTTTACCGTTATTGTTCCCGCCTGAACACTACCAAAATGTCATTCCACATATTCGCAAAGGTGCTGTGGATGTGGGACGTGACATCAATCAAATTGATGTTGCCGCTTGCATCTGGTGTTCCATTTCTTATGATAAGGCTGCTGCCGAAGAGGTGTTGAAAGAGAAAATTGCTTATTATGGTCATGCCTTCAGCGAAACTATTCTGAATCAGCTTGGTCTGACCCACGCAGATTTTGAACCTATCGAACATGCGATCATGACCGAAAACAATGTCGAAAAAGCCAAATCATTGATTACGCCTCAGATGCTCCAATTTGGCATTGCAGGAACCAGTGCGGAATTAATTAAACGGATTGAAAAATTAACCGCGCTCGGTATTCAACACATTAGCTTCGGCCCGCCACTCGGCCCGGATATTGATGCTGCTATTCAGGCCATTGGTCAAGATGTCATTCCACACTTCACTTAGATAACGAATGGCTTTCAATGCTTAAGGGCGATAGGCCTAATCTTGCGTAGTAGTCCCTAAAAAGGTATCCTGAAACTGAAATCAGATTATGATTTTTAGTATCGCAATTTTTCAGAAAACAGATCCTTTTACAACAGAACTTTCAGGCGAAAGTCAGTCGTGTAATGAAAACTACGTCTCTCGGCAAGTTTCGCGCTCTTCAACAATGCAGCCGTCCAGCCGGAGCATTCGCAATTCTTGCGGCTGATCATCGTGGCAATTTACGAGATGCGCTACAAGAACACACGACCGAAACCGTCACGGATGCTGTACTCACCGATTTCAAAAGTACCCTCATCAAAATATTATCGACCTCTGGCAGTGCGGTGCTACTCGATCCTGAATACAGCGTCGCTCAGCTCATCGCATCAAACATCGTTTCAGGTCAGTGTGGATTACTCGTCGGCATCGAAAAAACAGGTTACTCAGGCGATCCCAATGCCCGCGAAAATTCGCTCCTTCCCAATTGGGGTGTCTCTAAAGCTAAACGGATGGGCGCAAGTGGCATCAAACTGCTCGTGCATTATCATCCCGACTCCCCTACTGCCACACAAATCGAGTCGCTTGT
>JACDGI010000634.1 GCA_013821665.1 Anaerolineae bacterium | reverse complement strand
CGGTTGTAACAGGCAATGCTTCTCGTTATGGCATCTTCCTGACGGATGGGCAGAACACCGAGCCGGAAAGCGCACTCGCTGCTGCCGTCAAACAAGCCAGCGACCTTCATATACACCTTTGTGCTTATGGTTTCGGACAGGACTGGACACCCGAAGTGCTGGTCAAGATCGCACAGATTACACAGGGTTGGATGCCTAAAGCCGTCCCAAATCCTGAAGATTTGCTGGCGGAATTCAACGGCTTAGTCACACGCATGGCGAACACCGTTGCCAGTGATGTCGCTCTTCAGTTATGGACTCCCACAGGCGCTAACATCCTGTCACTTTCACAAGCCTATCCGGATTGGGTGAAAGGTGAAGCCGCCCCGCAGGGTGACGGTCATACATGGGTCGTACCTGTACCGCCGATGTCTGCTAAAGACCACCGCGATTTCGTAGTTCATCTGGAATTAGCCAGTGTCGGCGCACGGGTTGTAGCCCTTAAACCGTCCGTTGTTTATGTCACTGGCGGGCAGCGTATCGAAGAAAAAGGCGACCAATCTAACTGGATGATTTTGGAACAAACCAACGACACCAGTAAACATCAGGCGGTTAATCCTGTCGTAGCCGGTTATCTGGGGCAAGGTGAATTGGCGCGTGCGACTCAGGCTATGACTGAAGCCCTGAATGCGGGTGACAAACCAACTGCCGAACGGCATCGTACCGAAGCGCTTGAAATTGCTCAGGCGGCTGGTAATCGCGCGATGACCGAGGTTTTAGAGGCAACCGGCAAAGGCAGCGAACTGGCTCGTAAAACGGCTGCACTTGGCACATCGACCGTCAGTTTGACCGACGAAGACAAGCCGTAACGTCGGGCTGTTGGCAAATAAACAAAGGTTTTAAAGGGCGAGCCAAGGGGTTCGCCCTCACTTATTTTTGATCTGATAAATAATTTAGTTGATGCGCTATGACCGAAACAACACCCACTGACCGCAAAATATGTTCTCATTGTGGACATTCAAATCGCTTAAACGCTAAAGTTTGTACCGACTGTGGACAACCTTTCGTATTGGTACGCGCTACCAGCTTGCTCCGTAAGCGCTGCCCCACTTGTGGGTACGAAAATCGCCTACGCGCCAAAGTTTGCAGCAATTGTGGACATGAATTCCAAGTCGAAAAAGCTGCCAAAGTCCCAACCCCAACCACCAGCGCAAAATGGTGTCCAAAGTGTGGCACTCAACGTAAGCCGGGTGCGAAAGTCTGTTCGAACTGCGGCTATCATTTCGAAACCGGCAAAACGGCGACTGCGCCCATCGTGCAAATGCCGCAACCAGCCATTACGACAAAACCGACTCCGACTCCGCCCGTTAAGTTACCACCGGATCTTAAAGGTGAACCCGCGCCTTTTATAAGTAACGAGCAGCTTAACCAATTGCGCGAAGGTACGACCTACCATTCGAACGTGTTTGTTCGGATGCTCTACCAGATGACTAAAAAGGATGAATCATGATCGTCCAGCAATATACCCATGCCTCCATCGAACATCCTGAACGGAACGAGGATGCTGTATTAATCCTTCAAAACGAAGGCATGGCACCTGTGTTCGCTGTCATTGATGGTATGGGTGGGCATCAGCATCAACTGGCAAGTGGTCAAATCCTAACGGGGCACGATGCGTCTCAATTTTTAGCCCAAGCACTGGGCGAAACATTGGGAGAATTATCGCAGTCAATTAGTGCAGTACCCGGTGGGCAAGCTGAACAAATCGCTATTGAAGCCATCAGGGTTGCTAACGAACGCCTCTACAATGAACTCAATAAAAGTGAAGAACTTCCGATTAATCATCGGGTGGGCGCGGTTCTAACCATCGGCATCATGTGCGAAAACAACCAGCGATTATTGTGCGCCCAAGTCGGTGATACCCGTGCCTATCTTTATAGCGATGAAGAACTCATTCAACTGTGTTATGACGAAGATAATATCGAGTTTATGGTGTCGCAAGGCTTATTGAGCGGCGAAGACGGAGCGCGTATTACGGATGTCTTGAACGGCTACGATGGGGTCAATGCGCCTAAGGTCGAAGGCAACGTCACCATTAACGGTCAGCCATTTGATTTGTATATCGCGTGGCGCTGGTTTATCGTTGGCAATAGTGCGCTGGGTATCTTGCCATCCAATATTGTGCTGAATGCCTTAGGTATCGATCCGACTTCACCCAAACCTCAAATTTCACGGATTGAAGTAGGCACCGGCGATTCCTTATTGTTCTGTTCCGATGGCCTCTACAAGAATATGAGTGATGATGAATTGGCGAATGCCCTAAAATCTCCAGATGGTGCAGCCACGTTGTTAGGTGAAGCCGCCTTAAAACGCTCAGAAGATAAGACCAACCAACGCCGAAATCCGGATGATATATCGGTGTTTGTCGTCACCATTTGATGTCATAACTTAAGAGGCGACTAAACATCGCCTCTTATCCTCATCTGAGCTACTTGAGCCTATAACTCACGGAAGCGATGGATGACACCCACGACTACTAGGCCCATCAAGATTAAGTAACCTGCTACACCATAAAGTACCTGATTACGCGGCAGTACTTCCTTCTGGGTGTTCCAAATATTGTCAAAGGTCTGCTGGTTGACGACACGCACATCGTTGATAGCCGTCACAAAGCGGTCAAAGGCTTCTTCACTTGAACCCGCAGCCGTTCCGGTATTCAGTTCGACAGCGCTCTTGGTATCACCACCATCAATTTTCTGGCGCAATGTGGCATCAACAGCCAGAAAATCCACGAATGCTTGTCGTGCTTTTTCGAGTGCCGCGACTTCATCACCATAAGTTAGGCGAGCCAACAACGGATTGATATTGTCAATCGCGGCAGCATTAGCCGACGAGATACTTTGAGCCGATAGAACCACCTGTGAATTTACCTGATTGCTACCGCCAACTGTGAACGGCTGCTGCATACAATCCGGCTGCCCACAAATCCGCAGCTCGACCGATTGGGCCGCATCATCAAACTGCTTGTACCAATCAGCCTTACGATCACTATCAATGATGGCGCTGCTTTCCGCACGGTTCGCTTGATTAGCTTCGACCAATACCCGCGATACACCGCTGATGCTGAAGTAAGCGTCATTTGTCATGAGAGTCAACTGGGTTGGCAGCGCTAACAAATTAAACACCATGATAAGCACTAATACCCATCCTAAAACCAGCGCAGCATCAATTCCGGGCGTGAGGAAACGGCGCACTTTTCCACGCAACCAGAAGGATAAAACCGTCAAGCCTATTGCCAGAATGATTCCAAATACGGCTAGCAGGTAAACCTGCTGGCTGATCTCTGTACCGGCGCGTTGACCGGCGGCCACCATCGCATCAAAGTTCAAGGCTTCCAACCGTTGGAGCGCCGGAATGATGCGCGTTCTGAGCTGCGAATCGGCAAATAGATATTCCTGTCGAGCAGCCGTTAAATCGCTGCGCTGCGCCATCAAATTACCCACATGCCGCCAGAACCGGCTGTAGGTATAGGTATCGGCTACGGTGAAAGCAGACTTCTCGTCATCGCTTTGGAGGTTGCTTTGCAAGATGAACATCTGGTCGCGATAGCGTTGGAAGTTACGGAAGATGTCATTTTGCGCTTGCTCATATAAGGGCGTATCAGAAGTCAATGCTGTGTAATCCGCCGTTGCTTGGCTCGTATTGGCGAGACGTTGCAAAGCTTCTTCAGCCGCATTAACCTTCGTACTGTTCACAACCGCGATGCCCTGAAACAAATTATAGGCGGTGCGGTAGGCACTCGACGTTTGCACGATTACAACCAACGACAGCAGCAGCGCCAAACCACCGTAGATCAACAGCATGAAGCGGGTTTGCCGACGGGTAACTGGCTTACGAGTACTTGGGATTTTTAGATTAGCGACATTGGACGTCATAATTACGGGTTCCTTTGCAAGGTGGCTTTTAGCGCATCCCAGTTTTTGGTAAAGATCGGCGCAATCTCTGGACTAGACACCACATAAAACAGGCTCTTTGTGACCGTTGCATTCGGATAGATCGAGGCATTGGAAAGATAGCTCTGCTGGATTAATCCGTCATCAATCGCGGCCTGATTAGGAGACGCATAAGCCGTGAAATTGCTAATATCCGCACCAACCTGCGAATCAAGTACATAGTCGATAAAGGCTTCGGCTAAATCGGGGTGCGGTGCGGTTGCCGGAATAGCCATGTTATCGACCCACACACGCGTGCCTTCCTGTGGAATCACATAGGCGAAGTCATCACACTTACAGTCCGCGATGAGATGGAAAATGTCGCCGCTGTACTCGACGACCATATCCTCTTCACCCCGTGCCAAGCGATCTTGCCCATCATCTGGCGCAATCACTTTCAAATTCGCGGCGTGTGTCTTCAAATAGTCAGCGGCTTTTGCAACCTCATCCGCGTTGGTTGTGTTAGGGTCAAAACCTAAGAGTTTAAGCGCTATGCCCAACATCGCCCGTTCATCATCCAACCATGCTACCGTGCCTTGGTAGTCGAACATATCATTCCAACTGGTGATGGTTTTACCGACCTTCTTCTTGTTATAGCCGATGCCAATTGTTCCCCATTGATAGGGTACCGTGAATTGGTTAGTAGGGTCATAAGGCGGTTTTTTCAACTGCGGGCTGACGTTTGCAAAATTTGGGGTCTTCGAGAGATCCAGCGGTTTCAATAAATTCCCCGCTATCATGTCATAGACCGTCGAATCGGTTGGGACG
>JACDGI010000633.1 GCA_013821665.1 Anaerolineae bacterium | reverse complement strand
CCGAAACCCGCGATTATCAGGAAATTGAACGGCTTGAAAAAGGTGGCCCGATTGCGATTGCGGACTATACCTTGCTCAATAATGGTGAGTCGGACGAGCTGCTCAAGTCATTGGATGCGCTGGTGAATAAGCTCGGCTTACAGCCATAGTCCTCTGCCGTTACGGATAATGCACCTCAAATTGTTCCTGTAAAAGCTGCCGCGCTTCTTCTAATGTTTCCGCAAAATACGGCTGATCAAAGGCTTTGGGCGCGAGTGTCCGGCCTAAATCTTGGATCATCTTTTTATAGGCGAGTCCACTCTTATTGACGATCATCACTACCGCACCCTGATTATCCGGCACATTACTCTCTAAAAATTTGATGTCGGTATAATTCAAAGTGACTTTAACAGGCCGTTCGTCAATAATGAGATGAACGGTATGGGCCACACTGCGTAACATTTCGGCGGATTTTTTAGATAAACTATAAAGATCTTCTTTAACGGCTGTGTCGGTATATTGTTGAAACACCACCGTCTGATCAGCATTGTCCCATTGAATCGAATAGCTCATCCAAACCTCCAAATGATTTATTTCAAACTCTATTTCTAATATTGTAATCGTTACTGGCTGGTTTATGCCTTAATACCATGCGATGCTATTTTAATTATTCAGCGTAAATAATTTTGTTTGATGCTGTTGATGTGATGCAGTTCATGTCCGGCGATATGATAAGCCGCAGCACGCACACTCATGGCATGACCGTTGGCGATGCTGGCGCGGGTTAAGGCTTCATCGGACAGGTTGCTGAAGAGCGTCAACGTAGCCGCGCGAACTGACTCATACTCTTCGATGATGCTGTCTAAACTACGCTGATTAGCATCCGAATAAGTGGTAAATAAATCTTGGTCAAAACCCGGTAACTCGGTTTGATCGTTACGGGCGGCACGTAAAGCCCGATAAACATAAATACGCTCGTCATCAATGATGTGGACGAGGATTTGTTTGATTGTCCACTCGTCTGCTGCGAAGGGAGTCGTCAATTGCGCTTCGGATAGCGGACGGATCAAATTAATAATGAGCTTCAAGTTCTCTTGCATATGAGTCAGAACCAGCCCATCGTCCGGCAGCAGACCGATATACATGATGGTATAGGGCGCGAATTCACCTTCAAGTGGTTTAGGGATGCTTCTCATATTACGTCGCTCTTTATTCACTCATCTGGTTTTGCAGCAGTTCACGCATGGCATCAACCGTGAGATCACTTAAATCCGACACATGCGCTTTGGAATTGCCTTCAAGATTTTCCAATGCGGCTCGCCAGATGCGGCGGGCTTTATCAACAGCCCCCGATTGCGCGTAGAGATTGCCGAGCATCACAGCCGTCAGTGGATGACCTTTGTGGCAGTACAACGCAGACCTGAAGGCATCTTCGGCAGCGGCCTGCTGGTGACTTTCCAAGTACAGCATCCCTTTGAGGTAATGGGCATCGGCTTGCAACGGATTCTCGTTGAGTGCCACATCCAGTTCGGCGTGAGCATCATTAATCTGCCGCCGGTTCGCAAGGATACAGCCCAACAGGATATGGGCGCGACCATCATTGATTTGGTTGGCTAAGATTTCGCGCAGCGTATTTTCGGCATCCTCGGTTTGCTTGGCACGGAGCAGGGCTACCGCTTCCTCATACATCGAACGCGGCTCAATTTCAAATTCTTGTACGGGTGCGGATTGATGCGGTTGTGCTTGATGATAGACAATCCGGTTACGTGTTGTGCCTTCGAGCGGTTTCTGGTAAGCCACGCCACCCGGATATAAATGGGTCAGCCAGCGTTCGCGCTCAGTACGAACGGTTTCGGCTTGACCGAGCAGCAGCCATCCGCCGGGTGTGAGCGCCTCAAAAAATTGGTCTTCTACGCGTTCAATGGCTTTATCGTGTAGATATAACAGAACATTGCAGCAGCAGATGACATCTAACTTGTTGATTGGCGTGCCCTTCATCAGATTATTGGGCGTAAAAGTGACCATCTGCCGGATGAAAGATTTGATTTGCGCGCCACTTTCGACCCTATCGAAATAATAGTCCCCGAACGCATTTTCAGTATGACGGAATGACCAATCACGATAGGTACCGCGTCGTGCGGTATCAAGGGCGGCGCGGTTTATATCGCTTCCGATGAGGTGTATGCCGTGACGCTGCACCGGTGTCGTGTTTTCATGGAGCGTGATGGCAATCGAATAGGCTTCTTCGCCCGTGGCACAACCCGCGCTCCATAAGGTGATGCTGTTGGGATGCCGTTTGAGGAGATCCGGCATCACCGTTTGCTTCAGCCAATTAAGCTGCGACCGCTGCCGGAAAAAATAAGTCTCCCCGATCATGAGCGCCCGCAAAATTGCTTGCCATGCCGGAGTGCTTTCATCACTGGTTTCCAAGGCACGTACCAGCGCACCCAAATCATCGCCACCGGCTTCATCAATGGCATCATAAAGGGCTTTACCGGGCATTAAGCCGATGCGGTCAGCAACCAGATTAGAAATGGTGATTACAAGCGGTTTGATAGGCGGGATCGACATTTGCTGAGTTCTTATATCATCAAGCTATGATTCTAAAGTATAGTGGTGTTAATGACGGACTTCGTTTGCGAACATTTACTGCTGGGTTTACTATTCATTATTATCTGTCCTCATCAGAAACTTTTATTATTAGGAGATTGTCTTGCGCCGCTTTTTACAAATGCTTATTGCCTTGCTGGTGGCTTGCGTCGCGCTATCGGGCATTGCAGCCGGTGCGGAAGGGCGCTTGCAGCCCGGTGATCCACCGACAGCCGCTCTGATTTCGGTCTCACAACCGGATGCAGACGGCAACGTGACGATCTCAGGAGCAGCCGGTGCGGTCTTCCCGGCGGCTCAACTGGCTATTCGTAATTTATTTACCGGCGATACCGTTTATACATTAGCGGGCATCACCGGAACATTTACGGCGATATTATACGGCCCCGGCGATACGCCATTCTGGATCAGTCCGGCGCAAAATATTCCGGTCGAACTGCGCGATAAAGCCGGTTCACTCCCCGGTGGCCCCGGCACTATAGTATACGGTGTGTTTTCACAAACGCCTACCCAATCGGCAGCAACCACCCAAATCAGTATTGATGGCAACTTCGACGATTGGGATCATTACAGCAGCACCGCCCTCGTGTCCGATTCCGATCCGGCAGTCCACGCCTTTCTCAACACCAACAGCATCTATATCGGCATCACTGGCAATACCATTCCCGCCACCTACGACCATCTCGACATTCAAATGACGATTGATGGCACCGATCACAGTGTATCGCTTGATCCGCGTGGGCCGGGAAGTGGTGATCTCAGCCGTGGACAGCCGACACTGCATGAGGTTGGGACATTTGCTTTAGCCGCCAGCCAAGGTGCGGCTATTGAAGTCCGAATGCCGCTCGACGCATTTTTGTCGCAAGAAAACCCGACTATTGAACAACTGATTTTGCGTCAGGTTCGCTTTGTGGCTGCGGATGGCACCGAAGTAGCCGCTCTGCCGGTAGAAAAGCAGGTGCCATTAGTGAGTGAGGCTGACGGAGTCACACGCACAAGTACTCAAGCCGCACAGGATGTCACCCATTTTACTCTTTCCGGTACAATTGGTAATGATAATCGTTGGCAAGCACAAGGGCGCATAAATACACTCACCTTCAAAGCGGGCGATAAGCTGTCCTTAGAACTCGATGTTCAGATGGACACGCCTACGTTGCCCGCCGGATTGATTGGCCTGAAGCTGCTTGGTCGGCTGCGTTTACAGCCGGTCGTCGGTGCAGATGGGGCGCAGATTGGCGGCGGTTTGGGCAGCAACAACGGCTGGTCAGATGTGAAAACGGCTTCCGGCCTCGCCATTAGCAACCTACGCAGCGACTTCCAATTGTCAGAAACGACTGTCGAGGCTAATCAGATTGTCCGGCAAGCTGGCAAACTGCTGTTCCCATTGGATTTTAACGTTCAACTCCCTGCTGATTTACCGGCAGGTTTATATGTACCACTGTTTGAAGGCTTCGGTCAGGTTGAAGATGGCGATGTCTTTAGCTGGCAGGACAGCCCACTCGGTACGGGAACAGGCGCTTCAACATCTGTGCTGACGCGTGTTCCGGTGACGCTCAAGGTCGGTGATGTCCAAGATGGGCATTTGTTCTGGACGTTGTTCCAAGATAATCCATCGGATGGCAGCCGGGGGGTAGTCGCGGTTGAAGATCAAGCCAAATATGGTTTGTCGAACCGCGTCCATTTTGACAGCCCAACCTATATCCTGCCGAAAACCTCAGGTGATAGCAACGATCCGATTGCCTATCCGATTGAACCTTATTTGCTCGACCAGATGTCGAATAGTTACAGCGCCAATGACGCGCCGTTGATCCCGTTCTTATTACCCGGTGGTCGTCTGAGCGCTCGTATCACCGCCCCCGATGGTAAGGTGGATGATCTCGGTAGTTCACCGATTGTTCAGAACCAGCTCTCGACAGCCTTACTCGACGAACGTGCGCGCTTTGGTGCCGAGTCGCCAGTTGATGAATATCGCTTGACGACTCTCAACCAGAGTTTCGCCAATTACATCTTTGCCCAATATGGCGCTTATAAGATCGAACTCAGCGGCAACCTCGAAGATGTGTGGGGCAACCGTTACACCGGCGGAGGCACGTACAATGTACTAATCGCTGAACCGGTACATTTACTGCCAGCGGTACTTCCCGGTACACCCTTTGAGG
>JACDGI010000632.1 GCA_013821665.1 Anaerolineae bacterium | reverse complement strand
GTTCAACACAGCGACCTTCGGGTTCTTCAGGCCGGCAGCGGTCACAGCAGCAACCAAGCCTTCGCCTTGCAGTTTACCAACAGCTTCGTTGTCAAAGCTGACATAGAAGTCTGCGCCGTCGCCTTGGACGGTCAAACGATCATAGTCAATAACCTTGATACCGGCTTCGCGTGCCTTGGCAATGATTGCCGCACCGCTGCCGCTGTCGAGGTTGACCAGCAGAATGACCTTCGCGCCATTGGTGATCGCTTGGTCAGCCAAAGTGGTCTGCTGAGCAGCATCGCCCTGAGCGTTAACAATGCTGTAGGTCACGCCTGCGGCATCGAAAGCTGCGCCCAAGAACTTACGGTCATCATTTTCCCAACGGGCCGATGATTGGCTATCGGGCAGCAAGACGGCGACATCGGCATTTTGTGCCTTGACGACCGAGCTCTTACCGGCGAAACCAAACACGCCGACCATTACTATTGCTACGAGCAATAACTGTCCTAAAGATTTACGCATCATTTTCCTCTTTCCAATGAATTAACGATATGTTCTGACAAACTTTCGAACCCGACTCTTCGCCATAGTTGCACTCAATATATCGGCTAAATATTACTTGCCTCCTTAAATAGTGCTTTAACAAGGCTTTTGAAACCGTGAAGATAGATCAGTATCCTTGCGGGAACTTGAGCCGACGGTGGATTATAATGAAAATCCTTACAGTTGTCGATTTACAATTCTATATTTGTCATCTTTTGCTCATCTTCTGATGAGAACCAATTTACGTTACAACTGCGTTACAAGCGCCGGAGAAATGCCTCGCGGTTATTAAGGAAGTCACGAGTGAGGCTCACATGCTCGAGATTATCATATTCAACTGAGGAAACAGGTGATTTATCAAAGCTCAAGATAAGCGCATCGGGATAAGCCATCAAGATCGGAGAATGTGTGGCGATGATAAATTGGGCATTATGCTCGCTCACCATTTCCTTAAGTAAAGATAGAAACGCTAATTGTCGCAGCGGAGACAGTGGTGCTTCAGGTTCATCGAGCAGATAAAGTCCATTGGGGACAAACCGCGCTTTAAAGAAGGTGAAGAAGCTCTCACCATGCGAACGTTCGTCCAAATCGCCATTATATTGTGTCCGCAGCGCGTGCAGTTGTCCCATATGGGCCATACGAGCCAAACCCTGCGCGTAAGCCGAACGATCCTTGTACTCTTCATCAATCTCACGGACTTCTTGTTCCAACTCTTGCCGGATACGTGCTAAGCGCTTGGCATAACCGAAGTAATCCTCCGCCCGAAGGAAAAAGCCATTTCGGGTACGCTTACTCCACGTCAGCTTAAGCGCCTTCCCCAATTTGCGGACATTTGCCAAGGACGCGTCATTATCGAGTTCGGCGCTGCCGACCGCAATCGAGTTAGCCGCGCTGGCAATGGCTTCCAGAAACGTCGATTTGCCTGACCCATTTTCGCCCACCAGAAAAGTCACAGGTGTGCTAAACGTCAGCGCCGGAAGCGAACGAATAACAGGGATATTAAATGGGAATTGATCCGCTTCTGCGGGCGGGATACGTGTCAGACTAACCGATTGGAGATGAACCATTTTGTGAACTCATTTCCATATTAGAAGAACGAATCAATATTATTTAAGCAGCAGATCCCGCAACTGAAGCGCATTCTGCAAGCCCTGCCCTGCAAAGGTGTTGTTAAAAAATAGGTAGCAGTCGTTCTCACTCAGTCGCGGTTTTATTTTATCTGCCCACGTTCGAAGCTGCTCATCACTATAAAGGGAGTCGTACAGCTTATCCGGCCCATGAAAGCGCACGTACATGATATGGTCAGTGACAGCCTCTGTGCTTTTGAGGTGTGGCGAGTCATTGATCACGAAACCCGCGCCAAACTGGTTGAGTAAATCGTAGGTGTTTTCGGTAAACCATGATGGATGCCGAAACTCAAAAACCTGCTTCACATCATTGGGAAGCATCTGCAAAAATTGAACGAAACGCTCACCGAGATCATCCATTTTGACACCCGCCGAAAACTGCCATAACGTCGCGGCATGTTTATCCTCTAAAGCTGCCGCGCTTGACACAAACGCTTTGAGTTCTTCGCTCACATCGTCTAGCCGCTTCTCGTGGGTAATGACCTTTGGTCCTTTTAAGACAAATCGGAACTCCGGTGGAGTCATATCACGCCAATGAGCGAAAACACTTTTTGCAAAAGGCCGGTAGAACGTGGCGTTAATCTCAACGGCGTTATAGATACGAGCATAAAAAGCCAACCATTCTTTCTGCGGAACACCGGCTGGATAAAATTGACCGCGCCACGCACTGTAAGAATATCCCGATGTCCCAACATACAGATTTGCCATCGTCATCTTGATCCTTATATTAAGGCACTGATTATGAGGATGATTATCAACAGGAGTAAAGCCTAATTATTACGAAGCGGTCAAGCCCGCATCATTGGGGAAATTAGAGAGCGAGGTAAAAGATCATGCGTCAGGCTTATTGTGCTTTATGAACCTTCGAATATATAAGCCAATCGGCGTGATTACCCAACTTGCCATGCATCCCATCGCTATTAAGCCCAATCCAGTATCACAATCACGACAATAATTAGGGCTATTAACGTACCAAAGTGTTAAAACGATTGATAAACCACAACCTATCAACGCAACTAATATGATAAATGCACCAATTTTAACAAGTGCCGCATTGAGAGAGTTGAAAAAATCACGCACCGAATTTGTTATACTTCGGCATAGCGGAAGCAATCAACCATATGATCGTTGACCATGCCACAGGCTTGCATGAAGGCATAACAAATAGTTGACCCTACAAACTTGAATCCCCGTTTAAGTAGGTCTTTGCTCATCGCGCGTGACATATCGGTTTCAGGGGGGATTTCGTTCAAACCCTGCCAATGATTGACCAGAGGTTGCCCACCCACAAACTGCCAGATGTACTTGTCGAAGCTGCCAAATTCGTCCCTTACGGTTAAATACGCGCGTGCATTAGCGATGGTGGCATTCACTTTCAACTTGTTACGGATAATGCCGGGGTTAGCCAGCAGTTCGGCAACCTTTGCTTCGTCGTAGTGGGCAATTTTTTCGGGGTCAAACTGGTCGAAAGCCGCACGGTAATTCTCGCGCTTCTTGAGGACGGTAATCCAGCTCAAACCCGCCTGTGCGCCCTCCAAAATCAGCATTTCGAAAAGTTTGCGGTCGTCGTGGCACGGCACACCCCATTCGGTATCGTGGTAAGCAATATAAAGGGGTTCATTCGGGTTCGCCCAGCCACAGCGTTGCATATCATATCCTATCGCAAAAATAATCACAGCAATAGAACAAGTATACTGTATTTTAGGGTGGTTTTATAGGAAATTCTGGAAAGGTTTTAGTCAAGCAACCCTTGGTCATTGAACCAGCGCATCTGCCCAAAATCTTGGATAATGCTGGCAATGAATTTCAACTCATCAGGGGAGTAGCGCCGCAAGAATTGGGACATGCGTAGTTCCATTTCGACGTGCATCATGCGATGAACGTTGAATATTTCTTTACCGAGGGGTGTCATCCGAAAGAGGATTTCTTTTTTATTATTCGGTAACGTTTCGGTCACAATCAGATTTTTGGCGGCTAACTTGCGTGTGACCTTACTCACGCTGCCCTTCGGGATGCCAAACTGCTTGGAGATGGTGATGCCGTTCACAAGCTCTAAGCGACCAATGGCATCCAACACATGCAGCATTCCAACGGTTAAATCGGACAGAAGTGCTGCCGCTTCGGGATTATCACAGTGTTCGGCCATCCATTGATGTTCATAATCGTCGCCATCCGCCAAACGCTCGCCCATCTCGCGAATCAAATCATTGATGCGGTTTATCAGAGGGTCAGTTTGGGTTGGTTCGACTGCTTGTTGAGGGTTAGAAGAACTGGTCATGGATGGGTCGCCTTGTAAATAGGCCGCTTATGGGGCAGATTGCGACTGCCCCTTTTCCACAGTGGGTTATAAATTATAGTCGTTATACCACGTCAACGATCCAACTGGAGCGCTATAAAAATCGGTCCACGGACGCGCATATTGGGCGGAAATCGCGTTCAAATGCTGCATCCGTTCGGTGGCCTTACTGCTCAGGAAGGTCGAACGCTGCTCGGCGGTCATCGTCACCGCTTCCTTCCAAATCGCACGTCCTGCCAGCCAACCGCTGGCACCGGCTTCACAGGCTAAGCGGGTTTGTGACTCAAAAGTCTCGTAATTCACACCCGCACTCAACAGCACCCACGGCACAGTCGAAACTTTACTCACCGCTGCGAAAGTATCCGCCCAAGTTTGTTGATTACTATCAAAATTGGGATCAACTGGCGACTCCATCTTCAAGATGTCGACACCGATTTTGCTCAGCCGTTCAGCGGTTTGGATCACAATATCAGGCCGCAGTTTAGCAAACTCGGCGCTTTCTTTAGCCACATTCGCATCAAGACTGTAGGACAAGGGTTCAAGAAATAATGGTAAGTCATGCTTGTGGCAATCATCGGCTACCTGCTTCAATAACGTCTCAATTTCTGCCGCAAGTTTCTCGTTATTGGGGTTATAGTAGGCCAGCACCTTCACTGCTGACGCACCAATTAATTTGATCTTTTCGACCGTCCACGTATCCTCAAACTTGATCCCACGATAGGTCGAGTCGCCGCTGTAGCCGCTTTCTTCGTAGGCCATCAGTACACCGCTGCTGCCGTTCATATCCACCAGCGATTGCAAAC
>JACDGI010000631.1 GCA_013821665.1 Anaerolineae bacterium | reverse complement strand
CACGTGAACAACAGGCCGCTGATAAAAAGGATCGGGAAAGCTACACAAAACTCATTAACAATGCTGCGACTGAACAAACCGCGCTTGCTCAAAAGTACACTAATTCCGAAACCCTGTTAAACGAACATATCGCGGCTGAACTTAATCAGGAGGCTGCCGGGAATGCGGGTAAGCTGGCTCTCGATGCAAAGTATTTTGAGCAATACGCAGCATTGGCGGCTGGGGCGATAGGCAACGGAGCCACGTCCACCGGCACCGGTGGGGGTTCGGGGGTGGGGTTGGGCTTTGCATCAAGCTCGCTTGACATTCCCAGCGCCTCGAACAGCGCATCAAATTCAAGTTCGGTATCGACCAATAACACTAAGAACTCCAGTTTTACATTGGTGCAGAACATCACCGGCGGTAGAGACGAAAAACGCCTAGCTCAAATTGCAGCATCTGAAGCACGGAAAATTTTCATCGAAGGGGTTGGATCATGACACCTAAATTACCTATTAGTGAATCGGCACTACAAAATGCTATCGGTGAAGCGGTTACGGCCCATCAGGGGATGATTTTCCTCATGGCAGGAAATTCCAGCCAAAAACGCGCACGAGGAGAAGATGTCACCGAATTAACCGACATGATTTTCACTCAGCAGCGCGTCGTGGAAGCGCTGTTAGACATCCTACGTGCCGAGGGCGATCCAGTGTATCTAAAAGCGCTGGAAGATAGTTTCCCACGTCTGCAAGCGGAAGCAGCCAAGAAGCTCGTAGATCAGCAGAAATAAGAAGGCATAGTTGACCTGTGACCTGACTAATTTACGCTAATTTTCAAGGCGTTTGAGGGAAAAATCTCTCAAAAATTAGTTCGATACCTTTCACAGTTTAGGCGCTTTAGTGCGGAGGATATAGCGAATGAGTGAACGAGACGAAAAGGGGCTGTTTCAACTGGGGCATACTATTAAAAGCCCCGGTAGACCCAAGCGATCCAGTGAACAGGAATATCTCGCCAAGTTGACGGAGATCTGTTCCCTCAGCCGGTGGTCAAAAGTGGTTGAAAAAGCAGTTAAGGATGCCGAGAAGGGCAACGGTTACGCGCGGGCGTGGTTGTCGGATTACATTCTCGGTAAACCGGTTGCCACGATCAACCTGAAAGCGAGTGAGCAGGTGTTGTTGAATCAACTACTGCAAACGCTTGAGGTGCGAGGGCTGACGGCATCGGCAATCTTTGAGTACATGCTGCAAGAAATGGCTGAAAGTGAGGCAAAGAATGGATGAGAAAGCGATTGCCCGGAACGTAATCGCGCGCCTGTCACCTGATTACGAGCTATCCAAGCGGTTGGATGTGTTTCTGGCAACGGAACCGAAAGACAGCGCCAAATATAAACGGGTATGCGAGTTACTTGAGTTGGCTAGAAGCCGTAAAGCCGCAGCCGAAAGGGCAAAATCATGAGTGATGAGCAAGACTTAGCGCAGCGCATTCTTAAACGTGCAAACGCGCGAATTGAAGCACCTCTACTGACATGGATGGAAGTGATGGATCTGGCGCAAAAAGAGAAGAACAATGTGCCATTGACCGAACGTGAAGAACGCTCATGGGCAGCGACATGGGCCATGATTGAAGCCCGTAATCAACAGTTTGCGGGTGCAGCCGATACTCCACCGGCAACCGGCAAACTAGATTTGAATAACCCATGAACGATCAAGATTTCGCACAGCGCATTCTAGGGCGCTTGCAGAATGCCGAGTTATCTCTGCTGACGGATGCCGAGCTGCAAGCGATTGTGGATGCACCATTAACCGAGAGCGATAGGGCGCTGGCGCTGCGCTATTCGGCAGGACGCACGGATGTATTCACAGAGTTGACCGATAACGAATTACAGCGGATCGCTGATGGCTGGCCTCCGGTGACGTGTTGACTTCCGATGTGTTCTAAAATTCGCGAGGGGTGACGGATATTCGTCACCTAAAAAGGAACCTGTCAAATGCTGTCAATTTTTGGATACCCCTTGAGTTGAAATAACCTCATGGAAGGGTTTTAGCTGATGCCGATCCGCTACTGTACAGCTATGTCTAAGCGCACCCATCAGCCCTGCCGAGCGCGGGCTATGCGGGGCAGCGAGGTCTGCTATCACCACGGAGGCAGATCGCGATCAGGGTTTGCTCATCCAAACTATAAGTATGGCTTCTACTGCAAGCAGGGTGACATACTGCTGCTGATCGCTTTCGACCACTACCGGCGATCCCTCCGAAAGCAGCAAGCCGAAGCCGTTTATAACCAGTTAGCCGATACCCTGTCAACGAAAACGGTAGCTGATTACAGGCGCTTTATGGCTGCCTTTCGCGTCATGATGGGGTTAATTGCATATTCCCCCAATAGGGTATATTCAGGATTATTCCAATGTTAAACAAGGCTCAATCCAGTTCGAGATTGGCAAATAAGACAGTTATCAGACTCGCTTTGAGCGACATATTCAAAACATCAGTTGCAGATGTCTCATAAAGTTTTGAGTAATTTGAGAAAAACTGCCAAAAGGCATTTTAAGATATGAATTGAGACACGATTTTCGCGTGTCTCGCCAAGTATACTTTCTAAGAATCGCTGAGCGTTCTATTTGAAAAAAGCGGAATATACCTTTTCGGGGGAATATGCGGAAAACCCCATGATGGCAAGATTACCGCAACCGAAGCTCACGCGGAAGCTGGCTGCCGAGATTAGTCTCAAACCTCAGTATATAGGCGGTCTAATTTTGTTCTAATGTAGATGCGGGCCTCATCGCGATTCGTGGCATAGATTACATTTTTGAATTGGGTGGCTTGAAGAATTAAATTGAGTATGGATTTTGCCAGTCCTGAACGCGTAATGACCACCGAAAGAACAATATTAGACGGTAAGCTGAAAATGGCACGCGCACCGTGGATGATAGCCCCCGGAGGGATGTGTTTCATGTCAGCAACCTCGGCAATGAGACCGATGGGATATTCAACTTCGTGGGCCAGTTGGCATGTTTTGGCAAAGGCTGCTTGGTACTCATCCCAATCCCATTCAAGTTCATAATTTTGGCAAATAATCTCTTTGAGTTCCGTATCCCACATTACTGCGATACCCATAATAATTTAGCCTTTCGTAATGTGCTGTTTATAAGAGTATTTACACCGCAGATGAAATGAAGATTAAATGGAAAGCCCTTGAGATGAGTAGTAAAGAATTCTGTACAAAACATACGTTGTATTCATGATACTGAAATGTCTACGCCTATAAACAGACGGGAACTTTCCTCATTACAAAAATCATTATATGCTTTGGGGATCGAGCTATTTCCTAGAAAGGTGAACAATGGCTGAATTACGTTTTAATGGTTCAGTTTGGTGTAATATCGATATGACTTTGCGCCATATCGACACCATTTACAGCCAAGAGACTGAAGCGCTAGGACTGACGGTTATTGAGTGGTACATCCTGCGAATATTGTATGAACAAGACGGCCAGATGGCAAGCCGTTTGGCAGAAGGCGTTGGACGGACACCAACCTCATTTACGCCGATTCTAGATGGGATTGAGCGCAAGGGGTTGATTGAGCGTCGGCAGCACCCAGCAGATCGGCGGGCCGTAAAGATTTTCTTGACTGGTGAAGGCAAGGCATTACAGGAGCAGGTAAAAGCCAGCATTGAGCGTGTCGAAAGCAAACTCCGTCAGCAGTTTTCGGATAAGGATTGGCAGAGGTTTCAGCATGTGGTTGCCGATTTTCAGACGATGGCACTCTGAAATAGGTCGAAATGGCAGCCGACTACAGGTGACTTATGGCTGCCGAGCTAATTAAGCCTTAAAACCCTCGGCTGGTGAGTGGCCGAAACCTTACAAAACCTGACATTTCTAAGCGCGAAAACCTCAGATTTTCCGATGCTTGACACTATGTCAAATGCTATCATTTTGATGCAAGGAATTGCAAGGCTTTAAGCCGTTCGCTTGCCAATTTATGCCAATTTCTTGCATGGGCTTTCGGTTAACACTTTAATGAAATTCTCCGCAGCAAGCTGCGAAGTATCTTGCTTATTTTTAACGAAATACCAGACGCGGCAAGCCGCGAGGTATTAGACCCGATATGGAATAAATTGGCATCATTAGAATGGCTAATTATTTGGGGTTGGCATCGGTCAACAGCGGCGAATACTAGCCACTAAAAAAGTTACACCCCTCCACACGAAAAATGGGCAGCATTGGCAGGGTTTACCCATCGGCAAGCAATCGAAAACTATGCCCTTACATATATGTAAAGCAGCACTTTTGACATCCACCCAGAACATCGCTCCGACCATCAGCAGACAAAATCCGCATGAAGGGGTGCGAGTGGTTAGCCTATTTTGAGGGGTTGACCATTGGATACATTGGTTGCTATAATTGGGAAAATAGCAACCTATGATAGTAAGGTCAACAGCATGAGCCAATCCCTAGCCCTCCAACCCACAACAGCGATTGCCATTAGTAGCGACCGCCGCGCCGCTAACCTCGAAGTCTTGCTATCCACACTCAGCGCCAACACCCAAGCGCAGATTGCATCCACTTGGAAAATGTACACTGCTTGGTGCGAAAGTAGAGGTGCAGACTTGTGGCAGCTTGACGCGGTACAGGCTCAACAGTTTCTAAGCGCACACCCGGCACGGCCCTCAACCCAGCGGGCGCGGCTGTCCCATCTGCGGACGGTGCTGGGCTTACATGCCGATACCAGCGGGGATACAACCTTACAATTCAATGCGGCCATGCTCCAGCGG
>JACDGI010000630.1 GCA_013821665.1 Anaerolineae bacterium | reverse complement strand
CAGATGATCCTGTCTGCCCTGTGATATAGGCATTTCCGGCAGCGTCAACATCGATCCCTAAGATGATATTACTGCCTGTCGCGCCTCCAATATAGGTGCTGTAAACCACCGGCGGATCAATTACCAAGGCTTGCGAAGCATCATGACTGCCGACATCAAAGCCCACGGTGTAATCATCGAGCAGTGTGTAACGCGTGTGGACTTCTTGACGCAGCCCATTCAACACCTGATAGCTGTAGGGTACTTTGTGCGTCAGCGTACTGTTGTTAGCCGCATGAATCAGCAAATCGCCGTTTACAGAAACTTCCAGTCGTTCGATGTCGGTGAAGTGTAGGCGAATCTGCTTCGGATCGGCACCGGGCGCAACTTGGAAATCATATTGAAGGCCATCAGGACTGCCGTAATAAGTCATGTCGATACCATTGTACAAATTGCTATATCGCACACCACCATAATGCGGGATGTCAGTGAAACTACCTTTGCCCTTGATGTAATTACTAACACCGGGAAGCAAATCTTCACCCACAATGGCCGTACCCGGTTTTGCGCCCATCAACTGCATATGGACGTTCACAAACGTCATCTGCCCATGTTCTTCGGGTGCGCCATTCTGTGATGGTAGAGCAAGCGAATAAGCCACTTCAGTTGGCCTCATGAAGACCGTATAACCTCGATCATGGGCGACATAAGCAAATTGGGAATCGATTTGTCCCTGATTGGGTTCAAACCATTGGACGGGAGCGATATATTGAGTTGTCTCGCGTGCTTCAAGAGTGGAAATAGAGGTCGGCAATAGGAGTATTAGCAAGACAATAAGTACAGTGCGGTGACGCTGCTTCAAGGTAGCCACTTCCCCTCGAAAGGTACATTTAATGAGGCGATTTTACTACCATATACGATATTTGTGTATCTTTAAATAACATTCGGAGGGGAAAAGTAGGGATGAGGTATCCGATGGAGTACCCTTTCCCTAGTTAGTAGCAAAATTTTACCGTATCTTCCGTGGATCAAGCGCATCACGCAAACCATCGCCGATCAAGAAGAAGCACAACACGATCACGATAATCATGATCCCCGGCCAAATAATCAGATGCGTACCGGTGGTCAAAAATTTACGCGCTTCCACCAGCATATTGCCCCACGAAGGCGTTGGCGGACGCACACCCAAACCCAGATAACTCAGGGCGGATTCCGTCAGGATAAGCGCACCTGCATCAATCGTCAATGAGATAATCAACAACGATACCAGATTGGGAAATAGATGCTGCGCGAAAATTCGTCGGGGAGGCGCACCCAAGGCACGCGCCGCCACCACAAAATCACGATCTTTCAATGACAACACTTCACCGCGTACCAACCGGCAGGTTCCCACCCAACCTAACAAGCCCAGCAAAATAACCAGCACTCCAGCCGATGGCGAAAACACGACCGACACCAAAATCAATAAAAAGATACCGGGTATCGAAGACAAGGTACTGATGAACCAGTTGACGAGGTCATCCACAAAGCCGCCGTAATAACCCGCCAGCATCCCGACCAGCAAGCCGATTGAGAGCGACATCACGCTCGCGCCGTAAGCCACACCCAAAGACACACGCCCCCCGTACAACAAACGCACCAATTGGTCACGACCGAGTTGATCTGTGCCCAAAATATTATTTTTATATCCCGGCGGCTTATAACGGTTCGCCACGTCTGTCCGGTTACCGTTTAAGTGCAGTGTATTTTCCAGCAGCGGCGGCGCAAAAATGCAGCTTAGCGTCAAAATGAACAAAACCGCTATCGCCAACAGCGTCAGTTTATCCTTGCGGATATAAGCGAATGCTTCGCCCCACAAGGAACGAGACGGTTTGGTAGCTTCCTCATCCAAGCGCACCACGGAAGTTCTCACTGCGGCAACATCGCTTGACAGTCCTTCAGCCATGATGAGACTCCTATGATAAGCGAATACGAGGATCGACTAAACCGTATAAAACATCGGAGACCAGCAGGCCAATAATATAGAGGACTGCGCTAACCACTACAGTCCCCATAATCAACGGATAATCGCGCTGGGAAACCGCATCGATGACCAAGCGCCCCAACCCCGGCCAGTTAAATACCTGTTCAATAATGACTGCGCCACCCAGCAGAGATCCCACTGCCCCACCCAGCAGCGTAATCACCGGTATGAGCGCGTTACGGGCCACATGCCAAAAATTAATGTAGCGGTTGCCCAGCCCTTTGGAATAAGCGGTGCGGATGTAATCCTGATTCAGCACTTCCAAGGCTTGTACACGGGCATAACGGGAAATTACGGCAATGATTCCCAGTGTCAAGACTAACACGGGCATAACCATGTAAGGCAAACTTTGGATGATGTTGAATGTGGCATCGGCTTGCGTATTGTCGCGCATACCACCCATCGGCAGCACCCGCAAATTTACACTAAACACAATGATGAGAATCAGGCCTAACCAGAAAGCGGGTACGGCACTGCCAACCACTGATAAGACGCGTGAGACTTGGTCGAACGAACTTCGATGCCGGATGGCAGCCAGCATACCAATCACCACGCCAATAATGTAGCCCAGCAAAATAGCAGGCACGGCCAATAACAGCGTGGCCGGAATACGTTCAACAATCACATCCAGCACAGGTCGCTTGAGCGCAATCGACACGCCAAAGTCGCCGCGCAGCACACCCCGACGCGTCCCTTGCACATCTCCTATCCCATCCCCGTCCACGTCGATCTGTCGCCAGTCGTTGCCCACCAACCAGTAGACATATTGAACCAGCGGCGGTTGATCCAACCCCAACTGGCGACGCAGTAAGGCAGTCGCTGCTGGTTTGGAGTTCGGATTAAAAGTGATGGTGGTGATAGGATCACCGGGCGTTGCCAGCATCAGCAAGAATGAGAGGATGGAAATGCCAAACAAGGTCGGAATGGCTTGGAATAATCGGCGCGCGAGGTAGGTGTTCATAACCGAACGCTTTCATCGAATTGAAAATTACCGATGGGATTATTTTGTTTAAAAACTGCCAAATATACTTGGGAGGGAATTTAAAGGTTCAATTTGAATGTGGGAATTCTAGCGTGGTTGTGAATGACTAGCAACAAATGGATATAGAAAGACCCTAACAATATTTGCAACTTTATGAGCTAAACACAATCGACCTCATAAATGAGTATCGCTATACAAACCTTACAACAAATTTAGTGGTCAAACCTTTCACGGATGTCACACATTACGGCAGCATCCTTACAAAAATGTCGGCAAAATGGCTACAAATTCATGAATTATTTGGTTTTTTAATTCCTTTCCTAATAGTACTAGAGTGCCATTGAAAGGTGCTTGTAAGGGAGTCTGCGTAATATCTGTAATGTCGCTATTAGGTCGCTCTGGAAATGATCATGTCAACTGGCATGGTTCGTCGTCGAAAGTTCGAGGAAAAGTTTATGGCAAGATATGTCCGTTTAATCACAGCTCTCATTTTATTTCTGCTCATTTTCACGAGCGGCGGAAATATTACTCCTATTGAAGCACAAGCTGCACCGGCCAAAACGATCCTTGTCGTTGTGAACGACTCGGCCTCGAACAAGTTTGGGCGCTATCTAGGCGAAATCCTGATTGCTGAGGGTCTTAGCAGCTACGATGTAACGACTGTTACCTCGGCCAGCGCTTCAGTCCTTGCGCAATATAAGGTAGTCGTGCTTGCACAAACACCTTTAACCTCGGCTCAAGCCACAGCCTTTACAACTTATGTGAACGGCGGCGGCTACTTGATTGCGATGCGTCCGGACAGCCAGATTACAAGCCTGTTCGGTTTAACCGGCAGTGCAACTACTCAAACGAATGGCTATCTGAAGATGAGTGGTTCAGGCCCAAGCCAAGGGCTATCAACCGAAACCTTGCAAATTCATGGCACAGTCGACAAATACACCACTGGCGCAGCGACAACCATCGCCCAGCTTTACAGCAATGCCACCACCAGTACAACTTTTCCTGCCGTCGTCCAAAGCACCAGTGGACATGGCACAGCCTTTTTATACGACCTTCCAACCAACATTATTTACACCCGTCAGGGCAATCCGAACAATGGCAATGTGGACAGCGACGGTGACGGCATTCTGCGTACCATCGATCTTTTCCAGACCAGCGGCGGTGGCGCACCTTGGATTGACCGTGACAAAATGCCGATCCCACAGGCCGATCAACAACAGCGTTTGTTGGCGCGTTTGATCCAACAAGCCATTACCAATTATCAACCGATGCCGCAGTTGTGGTATTTCCCCGGCACCACCAAAACCGTCCTGATTTCAACCAGTGATGCCCACGCGAACCCAACCAATTGGTATCAACAAGTCGTTGATATTATGAATAGCCATAACGCCAAAGACACATTCTATTTGTCAATTGGTGGTGGCCTTACAGATCAGAGTGTTCAAACATGGCGTACTCAAGGTCACGAATTTGGTATTCATCCTTACGCCAACAAACCTGATCCCTATCCTCCATTTAATATTACCAACTTGAACCAAGGCTTTGACGTTTACACAGACTGGTTCGGGATGACATTCAGCAGTCCGGTGTCGCGTACCGTTCGTATTCATCAGGTCGCATGGTCAGGCTGGACAGATGCAGCAGATATTGCTGTCAATCACGGCATGGCTTTAGATGCAAACTTCTACAATTGGGGTCCGTGGTTACAAAAACCGGACGGCAGTTGGGCGCACGGATATGTGACCGGCAGCGGTCAACCCATGAAGTTCATC
>JACDGI010000629.1 GCA_013821665.1 Anaerolineae bacterium | reverse complement strand
CGGCAGACCAATCGCTGAGCCGGTGCGGAGTTCATCAGGTGTGGTCGTTAACTGCGGCCAACGCTGATCCGTGCCGATGTCGTGGATGACAATCACACGCCGCGCATGATGCACCCTGCCGATTAATCCACGCGAGATCAACTCCTGCCACAGGGCATAACGACCTTCGAGATTACCCTGCGGCCCTAAAATCAATTTGTTGTTGACGCGATCATCTTTATGAAAAGTAATCAGGCAGCCGTGTTTAGCGCCGATGATTTCAGCCGAGGATGTGAGCGACGTTTGAAGAATATTCTGGAGATTGGCATCTTGTTCGCGCAGGATGCGGCTCATTTTATAGAGGGCATCCAGACGCTGGCGCTCGGTCAACATAATTGTCCTCGACAATTCAGGCCACACGATTTAGGGCTTCGTGTGACATGGGCAACGTAAATGATCATCAATGGTGTATACCGAAACATTAGCGTGCGAAGCCGACTGCTGACATTGAAAACTGATGGATGCTTACTGAATAGTTGCTATTGGCGAATTCAAATCCTCACCCCCGGCCCCTCTCCATTTCATGGCAGAGGGGAGAAAAACCCGAACACTGGAACTTTTAAAAATTGATACGCCAACGGCATCTGAATAGGCATTATCCCTTCAGGCGTTTGACTTCCGAAATGAGTTCATCAAAAGTCTTTTTGCGGTCAGCACTGTTGTAGGTGACGATGGAATGTTTTTTCAGTTCCAGCGGCATATCGTCAACGGGCGCGTATAACACGGGCACGATAGGTTTTTCGCGGTTGAAAAAGTAGCGATAGGCCAAGCGTGTATAGCGCGATTCGAGCGCCTCCGGTGAGACGACCACCACCAGCAGCTTACATTCCGAGAGTGCTTGTTCAACAGCGATCATCCAATCATCACCCCCTTGGATGAGGTATTGGTCAACCCAGACTTTAAGACCCGCATCTTGCATGAGAGCCATCATGGGCACAATGATGGACTGCCATTCAGGGCGGGCATAGGTGATAAAGACATGGTCGATGAGCGCACCGGATTGCAAACCTGTGCCGAGTTTACTGGTCTGACGTTTGCTGTTGGGCTGCGTGGCCGATTTGTTATCGGCTGTTTCGCGCTGTAGAAATTCTTTGGTGCTGGGGCGCGACTGTATGGCTTTTTTCTCAGCTTCGCTCTCATTTTTGACATCGTCGGGCTGCCATGTGAAGCGTAGTTCGATGGTGGCTGCTACGTTGATGATGTCATTGGAGTGGATGGGCTGTGGGACATTGGCCTCCAAGACAGTGCCGTTGACGGCGGTGCCATTGGTCGAACCCTGATCTTCAACCTCATAAACATTGTCTTTCCAACGCAGGATGAGGTGTACGCGGCTGATAGCCGAATTTGAGATGACAATTTCGTTGGTTTGCTCACGTCCGATGCGGACGGTTTCGCTTTGGAGGGCGAAAACCTCGCCAATTTTCATACCAGCAGTGGCGACCAAATAGGGGTGCGACTGGGCGGTGGGCTTTTCGGTGTGACGGGGCGCAGATTGCGTATTGAGCTTGGTCAGCTCCACTTTGGCTGGCGCACGTTCGTATTCCAGCGTGACATTTTCACCGAGTTCGATGACGTTACCCGGTTTGAGCAGCCAACCTGCTTTCAAGCGCTGGCCGCTGACGAATGTGCCACGCATCGAATTCAAATCGTAGAGTTCGTAATCCGCCATGACGCGGATCAGGCGACAGTGTTCACGGCTGACATCATTATCTTGAATGATGATGCCGTTCTTCATGCCACTGCCGACAGTAACGATCTCACCTTCAAGGTCGAAAATTTTGCCCGGTTGCGGGCCGCGCCGCATAACTAAACGTGTCATATATATCAATTGCCTACAGAATGAAAACCTTCCCCCACACCTATCTTAGCAGAGAGTGACGATCAGAATAACAAAGATCGTGCATTTTCAGACAAACGCATACAAAAAACCTTGCTGGCGTAGGGATGCAGCAGGGTTCAGAGGCGATGAAGTACCATTTACGTTTTTTCGGATTGTCTGGAATGTGGGAGTGTTTATTAAATAACTCACTTTACCCTCATCCTTCTCCCTCAGGGCGAAGGACTTTCAAACAGCCAAACGTTTTTCGCATTTTGCCTTCAGGGAGCAAGGTGAGAAAACGATGCCATTGCGTGAAGTGAGTAAATAAAAAGGAGGGTCAGAGACCCTCCCCTACGGAGAAATTTACGCAGGCATTACGAGCCGGTGGTTGGGCTGGCGGTTACGGTCGGTGTAGCCGTCGGCGTGGCACTGGCTGGAGCCGTGGTCGCGGTGGGTGGCTGCGGTGTGGCAGTGGCAGGAACCGTTGTGGCTGCCGGTGCAATTTGCGCGGTGGTTTCCGGTGTGACTTCGCCGGTGGCTTCGCTGGTCGTTTCGGCCATCGCTGTGAGTGTGACGATGAACTGCTGCTGCTCGACAACGGCGGTGGCAGTCTGTTCGACTTCGCTATACGGATTGGGTGAGGGGGTCAGTGATGGCAACGGTGTGGGCGAGGCCACATAAGCCGGAATAGCGATGTTGGCAATCAGCATATCCACCGTCGAGTTCTGTACCAGATAAACGGTTTTGGCATCGTCGTTGATCAGCACGTAATAACGCGGTGTGGTGGTGGCTTTCTTGCCGACTTTGACGACATAGGTTTTGCCCGCTGAATCCGTCAACGTCATGATGTAAGCGGGTTTGTCCAAGCCATAATCGGCGACTTTGTCGGTTGTAAACTTTTCGATGGCTGTGAGAGAAGCCAGATTGCTCATCATGCCAACGGCTTTAGTTTGGTCGGTGGCAAGTTGTTGGGCATTGGTGGCTTCGCTGACCGTCCAGACGCTGGCGGCATCTTTGGTCATGACGACTTTGGTGCTGTCGGCGGTGTTGTCGATCTCAAAGCGCACAATCTTGCTCTGGGTATCGACACTGTTAATATCGGGGAAAAGTGGGCCAGCGGATTCGGCAGTCGCGGTGGGTGTGCCGGTATCTACCGTCAAACCGCCCGGTTGGTTGCTCAGCAGCACGACCGCTGCGATGACGATGATACTGACAAGACCTAGAAGAATCGTTCCACGATTCAAACGCATGATACAAATCTCCTCGCAACATCTGAGATGTTCCGGTATAGATAAAAGTTGTCAAATGTGGGGCGCAATCCAATGCGCGGAGGAGGCACGCCTCCTCCCTACATGATGACTACGCCTCAGTGATTAATTTAGGTTGCCTGTCGTTTTTCCCGACCTGTCCACCACACGATAATGCCGATGAGCAGTACACCGAAAGGCAGCAAGATGATGAGCGCAAAGTTGACGGTACGCGCCATCTGGCTATCCATGACGATAGGTTGATCCTGCGGCTTCTGGGCTGTCTGAAGCTGCGGAATCTTGCTAAAGAAATCGTCAAATTTGGTCGTCCAGAACAGGCTGCGTGCCGCCAATTCCAAGTCCAGCACGTTGGCGCTGAGCAGCGAGGCATACTGGTTGGTGGGCGTATATTGGCTGCCGACCAGCACGACGCGTGCGCCCGTTTTGGTATTTTCGGCAGATGCCATCAGCACAAATGGGCCTTTAGGATCGGCATCGGTGGGGTTAATCTGGCTGGCATCGGTGGCTGTCAACACTTTGGGATCAGTCTTGGCGTAGGCATCCTTACCGGATTTCACGAGTTGTGAGACCGTCACATCGGCTGGCGCGGTGGGGGCAACATCAATGCTGTGCGGTGTTTCGAAAATCATGAACGCCTGTTGGCCGGTACCCGAAAAATCTTTGGTGATGTAGTGGGTGCTGTCGAAGTCAATGGCTGCCGGATAGAAGGGCGATTGGCTGGCCGCTTGTACCTGATCCAGCACGAGGTTATTGGCGAAGCGCACACCAAAATTGGTGTACAAATAGGTGCTGAGGTTGTCGGCAGTCGCCAAAGTTGGCTTGCTGTCACCGTTCATGGGCGCGGCGAAAATCGCCAGTTTGCCGCCCTTATCGAGATAATCGGTGATGAACTTGACCTGTGCATCTGGCAGAGCTGAGATGCCACCATCGATCACCAAGACTTCACCATCAACCGTCGGATCATTCAACTTGACGGTACTGTTGGGCGCGGTCAGGTCGATGAGCGAGACTTCCTGAGTTTTCCAGTTGAAGCGGTTGGTAAGCTGGTCGTTCAACTGCGAAAGGCCGTTGTTACCGGTATCGGCGAGCTTCATGCCACCGTCGACCGAGAGGAAGTAAGCATGGAAATTGCCAGAGGCCGCCACGCGCATAATGGCGTTGGTCAGATTTTCCTGATTGGTCAAACTGACGGGCTGGGCTTTATCGACCAACGGTTGATTGTTGGCATCCAAGGGTACAACCGCTAACTGTCCATTGCCGGTGATCTTATACTGCTGGGCGACACCGGGGCTACGATCTGGATCAACAAATTCGTAGGTGATTTTGTTGTTACTGGTCTTAGCGTAGTCATCGAACAGAATGGTATCCTGATCTTTTTGGCTGGCCTGAGCGCTGGTGTAGAACGCGAAAATCTTGATGTTCGGCACTTTAGGCTCAAGGGCTAGACCCGCGATGGCCTGTCGCGTTTGGTCATTGAGTGAGAAGCTATCGACCTGTGTGAGGTCTTTACGGATGTTGCGCCCTTTGACGACACTGTAAATGGCGATCAAGGCTGCCAGAAACAGGATGGTCACCAAGATGGTTGTACCGCCGTAACGCGCGGTGCGTCCGGTGACCAGCGAGCGAAGTTGGTC
>JACDGI010000628.1:3090-4770 GCA_013821665.1 Anaerolineae bacterium | reverse complement strand
GAGCAGCACACCGTTATAGGCTCGCTGCAAAGCTAAGCCGGAACCGTAGTCCTGAATGGCAACGGCTTTTACGGGAGGATTACCACTGGGCGAACCCATGACCACAAACGTATAGACGACCCCTGCTACTAGCTGAATATTGGAGGTGCTTGTCAGCGAGTTACTGGCACCAGAAGGAATGAAGTTGAGTTGGGCGTATAACCCCGGTGGGACTTCGCCCGCGCTGGCTTCGGCACCGAAGGCGGCATTGGATGCCAAACCGATGCCGGGTACTGGTGCGGGTGTGGGTGATGGCGCTGCCGTTGGTACGATGCCTTCCACTGCGACCACAGGCGCAACTGGATAGGCCGGTGTGAATAAGGAAATAGCCTGCACACCTTCGGCGGCGTTAATAAGGCGTACCCGCGCGAATCCATGCTGCGTTTCTGAGAGGTCGTCGGGCAAGAGCGTCATCATCACATCGCCATTTTCGGTTTGGAAGACGATGGGCGCGTTGACATTGGTGTCTGGTGAGGTGTTATTCGTCGAAAGCGATTGAACGGCTGCCGTATTCTGTGGATTGGAATTCACGAGCAGCAGCGTGTAATCGATTTGTTTACTGTTTTGAGCCGTCCGCGTCAAGGTACCGCGTGAAAGCGGCTTGACATTCGGATCGTCCGGTTTATCACCAAAGCGGCGGATTGTGATGGTGTGGCTGTAGTCTGCCAGACCGAGATATTCGGTAAAGTCACCGTAGTTCAAGCGGCTGGCAACCAGACGTTCATCAATATAAACATCAACAACGGCGGTGCTGTGGGCGGCGTGGACAATGCGCAGACGGAGGCCATTATCGATGGGCGGTTCCAGCGGCGCACTGAGGACGATGGTTTTGGTCTGGGTTGAGAGAGCGCCGACTTGTCCGGGATTACCAGAGGGAACAGCATTTGGTACGACAATAAAGGTGTAGAGGGTATTGGCATAAAAGTTGATTTCGCCCAAACGCTCCAGCACAGGCGGAACCGTCGATGGCGGTGCGTCAGCATTTAAAATGGCTAAGGTGTAGGGCTTTGTATCGACATCAATGGTGCCGAAAGGTTGTTTTAAGCCGATTTGATAGAGCAGTGCTTCACCTGATGGATAACCGATGCTAATCCGTTCGGGGGTGCCAACGGCCAGATGTAGAGCTGTAATACGGGTTTTGCCCAACTGGATCGGGCTGCGATCATCATTGATGATGAAAACCGCACCGGATTGATTAATGGTGACACCTGATCCGCCATCACTAAACTGTGTCTGGTAAATGACAGCGGTTTGGCTGCCGTTCGGCTCAAGGTCAATGAGAATATCGGCAATTGGCGCGGCCAGTGAGTTGCCTGTGGATGTGCGTACTGCCAGCGCATGTCGTCCGGCTGCGATAATAAAATAGGTGGTTACGTCTTCAGGCTTGAGGGCATAAGCGATAATTTGCTCATCCAGATAGACATCAATAGGGCCGATACCGGGCAGCGCATTCACGATTCGTAGGCTGCCGGTGTTTACTCTGGCCTGCGCTTGCACAGAGCCGCTGTTAGATGCTGCGCTCACGAGTATCAAGGCGAGCGCTAAGATTGCGAGAGAGCTTATCTTTTTGAGCATTTGCGATACACCCATCCTGATAGGTAAGTCGGAAGGGGCAACGATACTGCCCCTTATATTCCAGAA
>JACDGI010000628.1:0-3080 GCA_013821665.1 Anaerolineae bacterium | reverse complement strand
GTTGGTGTGACGCGCGGATCGGACACGATGAACTGTGCATAGGCGGCCTGTTGAAGCCCACGCGGGCGGCAATCTACACAGACCCGCAAGCTGTGAATGCCCGGTAACAGATTTTCCGGCAGCGGGATACTTTCGAGCAGCGTGCCGTCGTCATTCACCTGACCGGTCAAAATGGATGTGGAGCCTTCGTCCAACGTAATGGCGTACTGCAACTTGGGTTGGAAGTTTTCGCCAACCAGACTAATCGTGCCGCTGGTGGTATCCGGTGGTGCGGGATTGACGACCAATAACGGCAGACGGAATTCCGGTGTATTGGTCGGACGCGGCGTATTGGTTGGTATCGGTGTACGTGTGGGGGTTGGTGTGGCCGTCTTGGTGACGGTTACGGCTACCTGAGCCGGTGCCAGTGCCGTCAACGTGCTGGATACGGCTTCGTAGACAGCGGTCGGGTTACCGGAACCTTGAACCAACTGTGTAATTTGGATCGTCGGTTCGACCATCAATAACTGTGCCGAACCGGTTTGTGAGCCGGGTACAACTACGAAATCGTAGATGCCCCCTGCTAGAAACTGCTGCGCCGGTAATTCAGCCAGCACGGTTTGGCTGCCGCTTTGAACCACGCGAACCGCATAGGTGTCGGGATTGCGCGTGGAGTAAGCCGAGGCTGTACCAAATTCAGCCTGACCGACAGTTGCCCATGCGGGTGCAGCTTGCGGTTGACCGCTGGCATCGGTGGTCGGCCCACGAAGCGGACGGATTTGTAAATTCAGCGGCACAGCTCCAGCCAGACCATGAACGAAGCGAATGTTGGCGTTAATGGCCGAGCGCGGCGCATTTTGAGAGAACGTGACCGGCAGCAAGCCCGTTTTGGTCGAGTCTTTAGCATTGGGCACGAGCAAAATCATTTTGTCCGAGGTGTTGTTGGCATCTTCGGTATAAGGCCCCAACACATCGCTATCAATTTGTACGGGTGCTTCGCCTCCGGTCGAAATAACGAACGGGGCACCGAGCAATGGCACTGGCAGACTGGGGCTGACTTGTCCGACTGCCAAGTTATCGATCACCGATTGTCCAACCGCGATTTGGATATTGCCAACATTATTGAGGGCGTTGATAAAGCTCACGCCAATATCGTTTTTAACGCGACCTGTTAAACCTGTCCATTGATCGGAGGTGGTGACAGCGCCACTTCCAATGACTGACGGTGGCAGCAAAATCAGGAAGTTGCTGACCTGTCCGGTTAGATTGGTCGAGACGCTGGTGACGGTACTCACATTGGTGGCACGGGCATCATTTAGGTCAATCGAGTAGTGACCGGCAGGGACATCCAGCGGGCCGATGATATTGCCGACACTTAAATTGCTGGCTAGACGTAAGCCTTTGTCGGCTATATCCACATTGACCGCAAGCAAACCGGGGTTGGCTTGAATAAGGGTGAGGCGCGATGTGCCGACGGCCAGCGGCGATGAGTCTTCAGGTATCGGGTAAAGATTCATACCCGTGCCCAAGTCCATTGCCAGTACGGAAACAACACCACCGGGGGTGACATCCACAATGGTCGTCACAATCGGCACATTAGCTCTGGAAGCATCGGCAGTTTGGTCAGCGAGGCGTAGCGAGACGCGGATTGCACCGGGTGTCACCTGATAATAGTTGGTTTCATTGCCGAATGTGATACCACTGGCGATGCGGTCTTCATTGACGAAAACATCGACGGCAGCAGAAGCGGCCTGTCCGTTGGCAGCCACCCAGCGATTGACAAAGCGCAGCCATCCGTATGAGGGATTGTTCACTGCCGCTGGCGTAGTGGTCAACAGCGGGATATAGGTAGGCGTGAGTGTTTCGGTGGGCTGCGGTGTGAGTGTGGCCGTTACCCGACGGGTTGGCGTAGCGGTAAAAGTCGGTGTAATGGTAGGTGTGGTCGATGGTGTGAGCGTCATACCGTGGTTGGCGATAACCGTCTCGGTAATGTGAGCATTGGCCTGATCGGTGGCCGCGAGTGCTTCCGCGACGGCTTGATCCAAGGCTTGTTGGTTGTTCACGGCAGTAATATTGACTGTTATGGGAGGTACAGTCGGAATGCTGCTATCACAGGCTGTGAGGACAGCCAATATCAGCAGCACAATGAGTGAGAAAAATTTCGATTTCAAAGTCAACGTCTTACCCCTTATAACAGTTCGGGTATGAATACAATATCACCGGGATTCAAACCCCGTTTTGCCAGTATCGGGTTATCGAGCGCGAGAATTTCTTCGCTGATGTCATTACGGGCGGCAATCGCGCTGAGTTCATCGCCTTTTTGGGCACGGTAGGGCTTTTTGAAGCGGCGTGGTGGGACAAGCTGGGTTACACCGCGTGGAATAACAATTTCGCTGCCGTCGCCATAATCAACATTCGGTAAAAGATTATTCGCCATACGGAGGACATCGACAGTCGTATCGTACTGCTTGGCAATCGAGGCCAGCGAATCATTAGGTCCGACTTGCAGAAGGATATAATGCGGTTGGTCGGCTTCGAGGGTGCGGGTGGCATTATAAAGTGCATCCTGAACCGCCGTTGAAATCCCTTGTGTTAACCTTGCATTGTAGATGTTAATCCGCGAATCATGGTCACTACGATAGATATAATAACCGACTGCGCTAAAGATGGCCGCAACCAGTAAGAGGATCAACAAATTACGAACGAAACGGCGCAGAAGCATAAATCATATCATCCTGATCAAAGGTTTCAGACAATGATAGCCTGATCTATATAAAGTGAAGCGTATCATCAAAGCACTTAATTAGACAGACTAACCCACATCCCGAAGATGAAGGTAAAGTTTTCACCTTTCAAGATCATAACGAATACCCTGTTGATTGCTTAATGGATTCTATAATACACTGAATTTAATGCAATTCTCACCGTTCACAAGGAGTTTCAATTGCTTCTGATTGCCCGTGCGCCCGTTCGTATCAGCTTTGGTGGTGGCGGAACTGATCTGCCCGCTTACTATAATCAATTTGACGGGATGGTGGTTAATACCGCGATCAACCGTTACATTTACACATTTATTTCGCGTGGGGCAAGTGACGCTGTTC
>JACDGI010000627.1 GCA_013821665.1 Anaerolineae bacterium | reverse complement strand
GTGTAGGGATGAGGCCTGCCTCATCCGTTGGCTAAATACCATTCCAATTAGTAAATCACCATAATCCCTCCCGTTTTTTTCGTTGTCTTCCAAAAATCGAACTGGCAATCATAATAATATTATGATTAAAGTTTAAATCAGGTTTGTCGGCAAACCGTTTACTAACCGTTCACCAACAACCTGCCCCATTTTCTCGCCTCTTAAGTTAGCGCCAATATCGACAAACAGTTACAAAATGTTCTTCCAAAAGGTAACCCACTTTCTCCCCACCTATTATATGATGGTCATCGGAACAATCCCGTATTGCCCCCTTGCCCTGTTACTACGGGCTATCAGCGACTGAGCGTAGCGCAAGGTAGCTGATGTGGGCTGGGGTTAGGGGTATCTTCCCCACGCACCTTAACATCCATGCTGGCACAAAAATCCACCTGTGCATTTGCCGCTTTTGCTGCTTTTGCTGCTTTTGCTGCTTGTTCCACCGATTGTGCGCTTTAGCGCCCTTTTTAACTCAGGCAGAGGCTTGAGCCTCTGACCACCCCTGACAATACCGACAATACCGACTCTGACGACATTTCTGACATTTCAGCTTGCATCCACCAATCAAAAAGGAGCGCTTTCGCACCCCTTTTGTATGTTCTATAGACTACTAACTAAAGACTACTTATTCGATGCCCGCACCACACGTGACACACCGATCACACCGAACAAGCCCAGCGCCAGCAGTGCGATCAAACCCACATTGCTGCCCGTTCCAACATCATCGAAGAAGCCTGTTTGCGGAAGCCGCGTCGGTACAGGGCCAATACCGCCCTCGGCTGTGGGAGAAGCCAACCCGCCACCGATACCCGCCGCTAATGCGGTGGCAGTCAGATCATTACCGGTAGCACCATCACCTTGACCCAGCAAAATCGCCAGAGCCGTACCTGTAAGCGCTACAGCATCCTGATTCGGTGCCGCCACAGTCGGCGTAATCTGGGATGCCAGTGCCGTCTGTGTCGCCTGATCCGCCACCTGTGTCAGCAGTGCATTTGCAGCCGCTTGAGTTGCATCCATCGTCGGCGGTTCCGGCGTGGGAGTAACAGTTGGCTCACGCGTCGGCGTTTCAGTAGGTGGCACTGTGGTTGGTACGCTGGCTGTTTGCGTCTGTGCCAGCGCGATTTGGACGCTAGCCGTCTGCGTTTGAAGAATCAGCAGTTGCGTATCGGCATTTTGTGTCTCAATAGCCGAACGTGTCAGATCAATCGGTGTTGGCCCTGTTGGACGGGTCGCCAGAAACAGAACTGCGCCCAAACCGATCAGGAACAAAATAATCATCAACGCGGCAATATAGATGAACGTCCGGTTGGTACGGGTCGGCGGTGAACCTTCTTCGTTCAGTTCAGGCATATCGTCATTTTCGAAGCCGAAGCCCGTATCTTTAGCGTTGTCTAAGTCAATATCTGGCGCATCGTCATCAAACTTAAAGGCATCGCCATTTGGCTTATCATCGAAATTAAAATCGTCGCCGTCGTCGAAATTAAAATCGTCATCGTCTTGCAAGTCTTTTCTGTTGAACCCCATGTTGTTTTCCTCCAAGCTGGCGCGGCGCTTTTCTAGTATAACGCAATATTATCTACCGAATACCTCTAAGTTCGCTAGTGGTACGGTGATCTTTTCACCCGTCACACTTTCGACTTCAGCACAAAGCACTTTTAACCCATTCTCTAACAGTATAGGCATTTTTGGCAAGTTGACGACAGTACCCACATCCCCTGCGTGTGGAATACGTGTCAGACGCACGTTCGTCCCAACTGTCAAAGCCTGATTCACATTCGGACGCGCCGCCCGTGACGCACCACGTCCCGAAGGGTTAACGATCACCTCAGGCCGCCGTGTTTGCCAGCGGTTAGGCTGCACAGCTTCTAAGGTGGCTTGTCGCCCGTTAAAATTATTAAGCATATTGTACACTAGACCACTCATACGGAGCGAACCGAAACCTTCAGTCAACATCACCGCACCTTTGACAGCCAGCGCAGCCTCGATCAAATCGGCTTCAATGCTGGGCGCGATAATACCGCCGAGGTTCTGATCTTCCATCACATCCAAACCCGTCTGGCGTAGTGGACGACGCGTCACCACAATGGCCCCACGAAATTGAATATCAAGGTCTTCGCCGTATAAGCTCTCTAAGCCAGCAGTAGGTTCCGTCCGTAAGGTACCGATCACACGGCGGCTGTTGCCCCATGAACCCTGCACCACCGATCCGTAAGTTTCGATCATCACACCTTGACCGGGCTGTACTTTGATCACCTGCCCATCCAAACCGGCTTCCAGTTCCACCGACTCCGGTTCAATTTGCAGGATAATCAGCCCATCGTTGACATCTGCCACGACACCATCAATCGATGCCAGCACACGGCGGCGCTGCTTGGGCATTTCGGCCAGCACGGTCTTCGAGTTAACACTCTCGCCGATGCTCACCCGCAAATATTCGCCGAGATCAGAGCCTTTTTTGAGGTGCAGCGCTTTGGCTGCATCAACAATGTGATAGCGTGAAGGCATGATGCCCCGCGCCACAATATCACGCAAATTGACGCTCGCGCCCTGCCGAACTTCAACCGAACCAATCGCATCTTCAGGTAACAATTGTTCACGTTGGATCGTTGTAAGTTCCAGCGCATGTCGCTGGTCAGGATAATAAGGCATCTTACCCGCCTCTCAAATCATCAAGTTCATTCTGTACCGACGCGCTGGATTTTTCAGCGACAGCCGCTTCAGCTTCAGGCCGGGACTGCTTTGGTTTAGCCGCAGGAGCAGGTGCGGTCTTGCGCCGCCCACCCCCGAACAAACCGCCACGGTCTTTAGCCTTACGAACAGCATCTTCAGCTTCCATTTCCACGCCAGTACTATCGTCAATGGCATCCGTCAGCCAATCGCTCGGAATATCCGTCTGGGGGTTGCCGGTCATCTCAGCAATCCACATCGGTATTTGTGCCGCCCGTCCCTGTGCATCTAAAGCCAGCGGTAGAGGTCGCCCGCGTCCGTCGAAGATCAGGCCAACCGTGCCGCCTTCAGCCGTCATCTTGACGCGCCCTTTGCCACCAATGTTCAGGCCGCGTCCCACGCTCACATCGACCGTAGCCGTTTTGCCGATGCCTAACGGGAACACCCACAAATGTCCACCGGGCACATGATGTTTCACCACCTGCCCATCTGACGTTTTAATACGGACGTGCATCACCGGACGGTTGATGGCAGGCACACCCGTTACGCTGAAAACAGTCCCCAGCGTTTCGAGGCTGCTGCTTTCCAAGACCTGTACCACCGCTTCCTGATTGCTATAGGCCAGCGAACCCAGTGCCGCCACCACACCGAACGAATCCATCTGTATACGTGCCGTGCCGGTCGCCTGTAAAGCATCCAGCAGCAGCAGCGCACCAAAGCCGGACGAACCCGTTTGCGTCAATCCTGCCCCTGCACCGATGATGGTGTGGAAGTGCGGCGTGAGCGCGTTTTGAGGCGTACTAAGCTGCTTACTCCATGTCGGGCGCGAGGCTTCAGCCAACGCACCGATCCCCGCCCGCAAGAAGGCATGTTCGAGGAATGTCCCTTTGATGGTCTCAGGGATGCTTCCCGGCACCAGCGTTTTATTGAGCGCATAATGCCGTATCTGATTGCTGGTAGTAATAAACGGCAGCCAGCGGTTGATAGCAGCCTCGCCGACTGTTCCCAGCAATGAATCAGCACTGTGGCCCAAACCGATGTCGGTACGGATGCTGGTGGTCACATGTTTATCAATATAGGCCGACAAAATACCAACTGCGCTGCCAATATCCACTGTCAAAACATTGTGGCCGCTGGATTGTCCTAAATAATCAGTAATCAGGTTATAACTTTGGGCAGTTGGCAGTACACCGTTACGGCTCATCCGCGTGATCGCACCGAAGCCGCCACGCTTGGCCTGTTGGTCGTTATAAACCAGCGCCAACTGTGCCTGTGCGCCTTCCAGTTCTTCCTCATCGAGTGTCGGGCGGACGTTTGGCGCGATAAAAATCGTCGCCAAGGCACCAAACAAATCGCGCATGGTTGGTCCCAACGCCGAATTACCCGCGTAAAGGACTGCCGGTTTGCGCCCACCTTTGATCAGACGCAGCGCTTGCTGCACGACCTTTGCCTGTCGCAGTACCGGTTCTTCCGCGCCACCTTCCATACCGCCCGTGATGAAAATCAAATCAGGACGGCTGGCAACGATGGCATTGATTTCTTCTTCTTGTGATCGTCCATCTTCCAGCGTCATCGACTCGACAATCTCGACATAGGTTCCGGCCAACGCACGGCGGGCGCTGGCAATACTCACATCCGGTACCAGACCAACCAGTACAGTACGCATGGTACGTCCGGTACTGGCCGTCATCACAAAATAATCAACACCGGAGCGGTCATTCTGTTCCGGCGAAATCACCTTACCATCAGTCGTCAGCAGCTTGCGGCCGGTAACACTGGTAATCTGATCAACCACGCGGTTGAGTCCCAGCCGTGCATCATTCGCCGGAAAACCCGCTGTAGTACGGGTATCACCCCGCGCCACCAGCCGGTAAAACCCATCGACAAGATCAATGAGCAGCGCACGGGTTTGCACATTGCCAAAATCAACTGCTAGGATTGAACCGGAACGTTGTTCAGCCACGTACATCAGCCTCCCGTAATCCGCGCCAGTATAAAGGCGATGCGCTCACTAAAAATAGTCAAGCTGGTCAAAATGGCACCGGCATATAACGCCCCCAGTGTGATCA